>SKVS01000329.1 GCA_007129335.1 Spirochaetaceae bacterium | reverse complement strand
GCAACCATGGCAGCAGCTGCTGCTGCGACGGTGGCTACAGCAACAAGCGAAACTCCTAAATCAAATCGTGAACCCAAGGCGAAAGATGGGACTGTTTCAAAACATACAGGAAATAGCACCACTTCCCGGGGACATAACCAGCGATATTCCCGGGGAATACTCCCTCTTCAGGATCGAGGAGCTCCCCTGAAATCTGCAACCCTTGTCCGCAACAACCGGCGAATTGGTTGGCGACACTTCGGTGACCCAAAGGGAAAACCCGTACTGTACCTCCACGGTCCATCCTTTGGTGCAGGGGAATACCAAAGCGACCGTACATACGCTCACCGTTACGGTTTGAGTATGTACGCCATTGAGCGGCCAGGATACGGACGCACCGACCCTGTCGATCAAAACGAAACCATTGCCCAATGCACCGGTAACGATATTCTTGCCCTGATGGATCAGGAAAATCTCTTATGCCTGCCCATTTTGGCTCACGAGGTTGCCCTTATTCCAGCACTGGAACTTGCCCAAAACCATCCCCACCGGGTTCATTCGATTCTTGGAGTATCCTGCGCTCCCCCCTTTGTGGAAATTGAGCAGATCCAAAAAATTCCCGACCATCAAAGCATTTTCATTCAGGCAGCCCGACATTCCCCCTGGCTTGCCCACCTGTTGATCCGCCTGCTGGCGGTACAAATCCGCCGCCTGGGTCCCCATCAATGGACCCAGGTTATATTCGGCAACCTGGAACCCGATGCATCGATTATGAAACGATCCGAACACCTGTCGGGAATTATCGGAACCTACAGCTTTTACTTAAATCAAGCCGGAGCTGGTTTCGAACAGGATTTGGAACTGATGCTTACCGATTGGGGGCACCTGATTCCTCAAATTACCCAACCCCTGGCTCTGATCCACGGCCGTCAAAACCCCACCACGCCAGAACGGTACCTGAACATTTTCCACAGTCCTGCTCCTGGGCTTTCCATAGAATTGGTGGACAAAGCGGGTCTGACCCTGGCCCTGTCCCACCCTCATCTGGTTTACCAGAAACTGGTGGGGATGATGAAGCATATGTAAAAGAACAGGGACAAGGAATAAACGCAGAATCAATGTATTTTTTGCGTTTATGATCGCAAAAACAAGCTAGATCCTGCGTTTAGACACTTTTCTCGGTGTTTAAAAGCGGCGAATGGGGCGCACCCGACGCTCGGCAATCCGTTGAGTGACTGCGGCAGGAAAATCCAGAGTCAGAGTACCGTTCTCAGGATTCCGCCCCACAGTGAAAGCCCTGGACTCCATCTGGCCGATGCTGTACCCCGGCGCAGGATAGGAAGTCGAGGTCCAGTAGCGGTTCGTTACGGAACTCTGATCATTCACCATTCCCAGGCTCACCCACAGGGACTGTATTTCCAACAGCTCATTCACCGATGGCAGGTACCAGTCATCATAGGTGACACCACTGTTTTCAATACTGTAGGTATCTGCGGCATGGGCAGCTGTGGTCGACGCATAGCTTGATTTTTGAGAATCAATACTTGCGATGATCCTATCGATGATTGCTTGGGTAGAGGCTAATCCACCACCAAATGAGTTATGGGAACTACTTGTGAACCATTCAAAATCCCGGTTGTTCAACGTTCCTTCAGTGCCCCACAATCCCCACTGATACGTACCAGCCAAGTCCGCCGGGGCAGCTTCCAGGTAGCGCCACCCGGCACTGGCATCTTGAGCAACATAGAAAATGGTACCACCTGCCGGTCCTGTGTCTCCGACCGCAAACGGCGCTGAATACCCCGCATACAAGGTCAAGTGCCCTGCCACGGGGTGGCTGAAATCGTAGGGACTCGTGAGCCCCGGGTCGGTAAACCAGCCGTCAAAAATATCCCCGGATATCGGAGGAACCGGGTCAGCGGGAGCGCTGAGCACTTCGCCCTCGTCGAGGATCACGGGGGCTATGGCCGTGCCTCCATTGGAATTGAAGGTTACGGTGGCCCGCCACCGGGCAATCAGATCGATGTCGTAGTCAGCCCGCCGGATAATGCTCGTTTGAGGCCAATATTCATCATTCAACTCGTAGACATCGAACCACCCAGCAAAATCCAGGCCAGTGCGCTCGGGGTCCGCCGGCCATTCAAAGTACCAAGGGGAATTGGGATCAGGGCCACTCGCGGGATTGAGCACCCCATTCCAGAAGGCCTTGCGGGTCTCGTTGGGTACCCCGGGAGTGGCATAATCGAAGGAGATCTCTTGCTGGCGCATAATCTCATGGGTTATATAGACCGCCCGAAAATCTCCCGTGGTCGCCGTTGGATCGAAATGGCCGACGGTGGCACTGCGCCCGGGCTTGCGGCCATCCACCGAAGGATAAGACGTGACACTGGTCGCCCGCCATTCGAAAATATCGAACTGACTGGGCACCGTATAGGGGGGATTCATCCGGGCAGAAAACTCGCTCCAGGTCTCCATCACAATTTCGTCGAGCTCGGCGTAGATGGGGCCCGAGGTGATCGGGTCAATGGGGTCACCGGTAGCGAAGTCATTCAACATGTAAACGATCTGCACCGGATCCCGGGTCCAGCGGGGATAGAGAGTGGTATTCTCGGTGAACGTATACTCATAGCCGGGAATAAACACCTCTGGCGAGGGCAACAAAAGGTTAAGTCCGGTGTTGGTACCCTGATCTTCGGTATTCATCGTCGACCATCCGGCGGCGTAATAGGTCACGCCATTAGGGTCTGTGAACTGTAAGCCGTTACCTTCTGGAAGCCGGATTCGGCCAGAAGAATTTGTGCTCACAGCTGCCGGTGCAGAACCTGTTTTTTGCAGGGGTGCCAAAAGGCCGCCAAATTCACTGTCAAACATAATAGTAACTCCAGAATCTGTTTCTCCTTGACCATCTTGTTCAGACTCCGATTCTGGATTTGTGCTATCTGGCTGATTTTGTCCGGATTCAGGATTTGCTCCTACTGGCTGACTGGAACCGATGGAGGAATTGTCGACTCCAACTGGGCTCGAACATCCGGCTAACGCAATCAAAACCATAACAAAAGCGCTCATGGTAAAAACTAAAACTCGTGTTTTCAAAGAAAGCTCCTTTACCTGTTGTTTTGAATCAACATATAAAGATGCTTGTCCCAAGACATCTACCAAATGGTATATTTATTACAATATTTATCAGATTTATTGAAATAATCCCACGCGGAAAATTTCCAGATCCGCCTGAAAATCCTCGTACGCCGCAACCAGGGCAAGACTGGTGAGCAAATGGGGCCGAATAGTCCGCCTCAGGGTAGCTTGCCCTTGAAAATCTGACCAGAGAATTTGAATGACCTGTTTCTCCTGACTCAACTGCAAAGGAGCTCCGTAGTAGCTCCAGGGAAAACTATTATCCCGGGTCCGGGCAAACACGTAGTAGGAACCGGCTCGACGCGCCCGCAGCTCCACTTCCACACCTCGGAATGCATCGGCATTAAAAATTCCCTGGTTTTGAAGTCGAACCTGGATAAATCCTCCTCCCCGGGTAACCACCTGACCTGCCAGCCGCAGAGCAGGTCCGTATTCGGTGTTCACCAGTCCGGGAGACTCCAGGGTTGATCTGCCGCCCATAACCGTGTCTGCAAAACCCTGCCATTGCCATCCATCCAGGGTAACAGCCCCTTGGGCAAAATGACTAATAACCATGTCCCCTGACCAGGCAGGTGTTACTATTCCGGCAATAAGCATAATGAATCCTATCTTTTTCATAGGATAAAAATACTTGTTTTTATTTGTCAGGAATAGGGAAAGTTTCTGCGCTACCAGGGGTTCGGGCAATGGAAAACTCCCCCCCCTTGAAGACACTACCAACAAGATGGCTGGGGTTACAGATCTGCCAGCTGCCGGAACATCCCCTCTTGCTGCTCCAAATCGAGGTACGTACCTTCCTGCACAATTTCTCCCCGGTCCATTACCAGCACCCGGTCAGCATCCCGGGCATCGGCCATTTCGTGGGAAACCTCCACCAGGGTAACCCGGTTCTCCTGTGCCCAGCGAATCAGCCTGGAGCGAACCTTCTGTTTTAACCGGTCATCCAGACCGGCAAAGGCCTCATCCAAAACCAGAATTTCCGGATCTCGGGCAAGGGCTGCGGCAAGGTGGATTCTCCGGCGCTGTCCTCCGGAAATCTGCTCATCCGTACCGCTGGTTTGGGTTGCCGGTCCGTCGGGTAACTGGGTAAAGAGCAAGGGCAGGTCAGGGATTTCCAGTGCGTGGGTGGGAATAGCGGTTTGGCCTGCAGGCAGGCCGAGTTCAATGTTTTCCTGAACGGTTCCCCGTACAAATACTCCATTTTGTCGGGCCGCGCTTATGATGGAAAACCTCCGCTCCGGTTCGATATGGGTTACCGGGATTCCTCCCAACAGAACCTGGCCCTGGTGGGGTTGGGCGAATCCCAACAAGAGAGACACAACTGTAGACTTTCCCGCCCCTGATCGGCCGGCAAGGAAGACATGTTCACCCGGCGATAGGGAAAAAGTAACATTTCTGATTCCCGGGTCGTCGAATGGGGTGGGAGAACCCTTGGTAGAGGGATTATCCCCGTAGGTAAAGCTCACTCCCTGGAAATCCAGGGTTTTGTCGGGAAAACCTCGATTCTCAAAAGCCAAACCCGGTCTGCTGGTTGCTTCCCCTGCAGTATGGGTTTCTGTTGAGGTTTCTGTTAAGGTGCCTACTTCATTACAGGGAAACTGCAGTACCTCAAGAATACGGGATGCCGCAGCGGAGCTTTTCGGTAAATCGTCAACCGCTCTGTTCAGACCCAAAATGGCCCCGAAACCGCCGGCGAAGGCTGCAACCAGGCCCCATAACACAGCCGGATTCCCCTGGGGATACAGGATGTAACCCCCGAAAAGCAGAATCAATAGACTGCCCAATAAAAAACCGTCAACCAATATGTCTCTGATCCCGCTGAGCAGAGAAAGATTTCGGTTCAGGGCATAAGCACGGGAAGCAAACCTGGTCATTTCCCGAATCTGATGTTCAACCGCACCAAAGGCCGCAATGTCCTGAATCCCGCTTAAGGATTCGTGAATCCTGGTGCTCAGTCTCCCCATGAACTGTCTGTTCTCCCTTCCCGCCGGGGTGGTAACCTTCTGGAATACCAGGGGCAAAATGATTCCTGCGGTGCTGTACAGGAGGAACAGTACAGCGCCAACCAGAGGATGTACCAGGAACCCCGAAAGTACGGATGTACCAAAAACAAACACCACGGCGGTTATTCCCGGAGCGAGGGTGTGGGCGAAAAAAATCTCTACCAGTTCAACATCTCCCATTGCCCGGGATACCAGATCTCCGGTTCTCAGACCGCTTAAGGTATGAATCGGCCGTTTGGTAAGGGAGGTAAAAATGTTCTGCCTGAGGGTATCCAGAATTCGAAAAGCCGCAACATGGCCGAAAATCTGCTCTCCGTACCGGGCCCCGGCTTTCATGAAGCCCGCTCCTATGAGCAGCAGCCAGTCGACCCTGCCAGGAGATGTTCCAAACAGCAGGGTCCTGGCCAGCAGATACCCACTGAATCCAAACAGAACCATTCCCAGGAACAAATTTAGCAAACGCAACAATGTGCTCAGGGCAACCATGGCCAGGTGGGGCCGAACAGAGGGCAACAGCCGGCCCAGGGGATTCTTGGACAAAGCAGAAATAATCATACCCGGACCCCCTGAAGCGATACAATGCGGGTACACCCTTCCAGGGTCGATCGACGATGGGCAATGAGCAGAACTCCAAGGCCGGTGCTCCGTAACTGAGTCCAAATATTGAACTCGCTCAGCGAATCCAATTCGGCGGTGGGTTCATCGAGAACAATATAGGAAGAACCCTGAGCAAAGACCCGGGCCAGGGCAATACGCAGCCTTTCCCCTCCGGATATCCGGGCTGCATCTTCCCCGAGGGGGGTATCCAGACCTCGGCGAATAAAATCCCCAATTCCCGCAGCCTCGAGGGCCCGGCGAATATCCTCATCGGACAAGGCAGTATTGCCCATTTGAATATTCTCCCTCAAGGACCCAGAAAATACATAGGGCCGCTGGGGTAAATATCCTATGGACCCATTTTGGCTCATTCGGGCCACATTTTGTCCATCCAGAAATATACCCCCTTGGCAGGGTGTATGGAAACCGAGGATCAACTTTGCCAGGGTCGTTTTGCCGCTGCCGCTGGGTCCCTGGAGTCCAACAATTTCCCCAGGTTCAACCGTAAGGTTAAAACCCTGGAGTATTTGTTTTTCCGGAGCATTAGGATAGGAAAACCCCAGATCCCGTATAACCAGTCCCCGGGCAGGAATGTCAACAAGGAGAGCCTGGGAATTTTCCTGATTGGTGCTCCAGTCTGTATATTCCTGTTTGCGGGTTTGAATTATGCGGTTTGCATATTCTTCCAGGGATTTTTTGGCCTGTCTTCCCGCAGCACCGGCAAAGAAAAAGGCTCCCACCAGGTTAATGGGCCGAATCAATTCAATGACAAGAAACGGGAGGGCCAGAGCAAAGGCCGGACCGATATGCCCTTCCTGGTACCGGAAATACCCCAGAGCTGTAGCAACCAGCAAAAGGCTCAGGGAAAAGAACAACTCTACCAGCAACAAGGCAAGCTGATTCACCGCTAACAAGCCGATGGTCTTGTCCCGGAGCCGGGAGCTTGCCCGGAAAAGCTTTTGGCTATAGGAGGAAACCCGCTGAAACAAGGTCAGGGTGGGAATTGCCCGAATACTCTCCACATACCAGGAACCCAGATCCGAAGCAGCAGCAGAATACTGACCACCCACCACCTGAAACCGTTTCCGAAGAATCCCCAAAATAAGGGGCGCAAGGGGAATGAGCAGGAATAGCCCGGCTGCAATGAACCAATCATGATAAACCATGACACCCAGGGCTACCAGGGGGGATAGAATTCCAATCCAGAGCTGGGGTACGTACAGGCTGTACAGGGGATCCAGAGCCTCTACCTTATCGTTCAGCAGTTCGTGAAGAACGCCCTGGCCCATTTCCCGGATTTCATCCGAACCTCTGAAACCCAGCTCCCGGTACAAAACTGCCCTGGTTTCCTTCCGTACCGATTGGGAAATGGTGGAAGCAAGGTACCGGTTCGCCAACATAAATATCCATCGCAGACCTACCAGCCCAAGCACCAGGGAAGGAAAAAGAACATTTCCCCCAATGAGTTGAAATGCCCAGGCACCAAGTCCAAGGGCGAGGAAGGTTTGGGCCAGAACAAAACCGGTTCCCAACAGAAACACCCCCAGGGTCATGCCAAGGGGCAGGGTTATGCGGAAAGGCGGAGTGGTTGTTGATCCAGCCGGACTGTTCTGATTCCATTCCGGTTCAACCTGGGGTTTGTAGGTAGGGATTTTTACCATGGCAATGATTTTTGCAGTCAAGACCACCACCAGGGCAATGCGGGCATGAAGGTTTGTTGTTCCCCATAAGGCGAAACTGCCGAGGGTCAGGGCTGCAAGTCCGGTGCTCAGAACTTTGGTTTTCAATGGTATGCCCTGGCCGTTCCGAATACGGTGGATGCCCGGACCGAGTTTGGGATGATTCATAAGCCATCGGTGTAGTCTTTCTGATGATTTCACAAAGCAAAAACCCGCAAGAAGAATGAAGGGGGTTGTGGGAAGAATCGGTAAAACCGCGCCCAGAGCCCCGAGGGCAGTCAAGAGCAAGCCTGCAAAGACATAGAGAAATCGAACTAAGGGATTTTTTGCTACCATAGGTGGCAGTATAACGGCACTGGGAGAATCGGTAAAGTTAGTTTTTACTATTTC
>SKVS01000267.1 GCA_007129335.1 Spirochaetaceae bacterium | reverse complement strand
AATATGAAACAGATATTCAGTATTGCTCTTTTTTGCTTCGTAGTTTCCATTCTTCTCGGAGCATGTCATTTCCCTCCATCATCCCCGGATCCAGCAATACAATTTGAAAAGGCACTGTCCTTGGTTGAACAGTCAACATGGGCTGGAAATTTTCTGTACACAAAGGGCCAACTTATTGAAGTCGAAAATTCAGAAATAGGAATAAGATTAGAATTAGAAATAGAACAACTGTCCCGAAACATCTATCCCGACCCTGGCAATGATGAGCACGATTGGTACTTTTGGAAACCAGTGGAAGTTCATGGCAGAATATATTGGATTTACGTGTGCAGTATTTGTTCAGATCAGTACTGGGTTAACACCGGACAGCCAGCTTCCCTTACCCTTCCACCAGAATATGATTCTCTCATGAGCTCGACACTCATGAGCATCCATTGGACTACATTCCTGGAAGCACCGGTAATCCGTCTGAGTTCATATCCGGGCACGCCGGGTAACTGGGATGAACTTATTTATTCTGCAGAACCACTGGGTACTGCTCCCTGGTCCGATGCCAGCAGAAGCTCAATCATTGGAGAAGAGTGCCCAATGGGCGGTGAACACCACTGGAAATTTGTGGGCTACCAGACCTATTCAATACCCGAAGGTGGATTTGCACCCTTTGCTGTATTTTACTGTGAAAAATGTGGCGATTATTACCTGATTAATATGTCCTAATTACATGGAAACAATCATTACCAAAACACCTTGAGGCACTGTAGCACTAATGCGCAGTGCCTTTATACCTCTATGTCTCTATACCTCCACCCCACCGGATAAAATAAGTGAAGCTATTTCACCGCAGAACGGAAAGGTTTTATTTGCCCGCATTCCCAAGCTATAACTGCCCTGGGTGGGCAAGGTTGCTCCAGGAAACAAAACCTGTTCTTCAAGTTCATCATTAATGATCTGCCTCAAATATTCTCCGTCATATTCAACCCTGTAATTGTGCCAGATATTCCCGGGGTGGATTTTTTGGGGCAGCTGAATAATCACGTGCCTGCCCCCCGACTGGAAAAACGTGTCGGCGTACCACATGCCCCCAGGAAACATTCTCAGCTCCAACAAAAATCGGTCATCCGACAGACTGTCTTGAATATGAAAGAACCGCTGCTCCCAGGGTCCGCCGGAATCGGGCTTAATCCGCGCTTCCACTGTAAAGGATAGGGATGACTGGGATAACCGGGAAGACAGAATCGGCAGTTCATGGCAAAGAATTCCATCATCCTTCCCATTAAACCGCGTTCCCTGGGGAGTAACCAGGGGATTCCCAAACACTTCCAGAGATACATCATTGGATACATCCCGGGATAATACCACGGAGGGACTCAGGTCTATAGATGTGGCACCATTGCTTACCGTCTTCATTCATCCCCCAAATAGCGCAGTTCACAGGGAACAAGGGCATGGTTGTATTCCAGGGCTTCTTCTTCCATAAGATGTTTCACCATACGGCCCGCTGCGTGGCCCATTTCCCGCACAGGTTATTCCACATAAGCAATAACTTTGTCCATATCCATCAGTTCAATATCCACAAAACCGGCAAATTTGCAGTTCCTGCCCCTACCCAGCTCACCTTTGGCATGGAGATAAATGAGGGTGTTAAAAATCCGGCTATTCAGGCAAACAAAACAGTCCGGAACCTGGGCATCATCCAGGATCTGATGAATTACCTGGTACTGCCGGGTCTGGAAATCCCGCAGGGGTATTCGGATTATCCGTTCTTCGGGATTTTTTATTCCCCGGGACAGGCACCCATCAATGAATGACCTCTCCCGGGCACCTATGACCGATACGTAATCGGTACTGATACACAACAAATCAGAATAACCATTGTCAATGAGCCGCTGCACCATTTCCCTGCCCTGGGTATAGCAGTATTCGGTAACAAAATGTCCCGGGACGGTCTCCAAATATCGGTCGAGCATTATAACCTGCATTCCCATGTCCCGAATAATGTGAATGACCCCGGCGTTTGTCTCCTCGTACTCCCCGGGCGTAGGACGGTCGAAGGGGGCAAAAAGCACAACCCGCACCCCCTGAGAATAAAACAATTCCAGGTGTTCAATTGCAAGGGACTCATTTTGATTATGGTAACCGATGAGGGTGGCCATACCCTCGGGCCGCAGAATATCGCTGACCCCTTCTAACAGTCGTTCCCAAAATCGGGATTCGGTTTGAGCCTGGAGCATTGCCCCTATAAGCCCCGGAGTCCCCGGGGCAGGTCTTCCTTCACGGAGAACCGGATGAGCCGGATGCACCACCTGGGTTCCAATTCCCGGGGTTCGGGTAAGCAGACCTTCAGAGACAAGAATTCCAAGGGCCCGGTCAATGGTTACCGGGGTGGTATCAAACTCCCGGGCAAGGAGTTTGGTTGAAGGAATAAATTCACCGGTGTTTATGCGGCCGCTTTTTATTCTTTGCCGCAGGGATTCAGCGATTTTTCGGTATTTATGGGTCCCCTGGGTTGTCATGGATCATAACCCGGCTTTCCGGAGCAGGTGTTTTATATACTCTTGTAATTTTTCCAGAGAAAACTGCTCCCGGGCGATTGAAAAATTATGTTCCGCCATTGCCTTTCGTTGTTCAGGATTATTCAGTATTTGAACAATTTCATCTGCAGCTCTGGTGTAACAATGATCTGGAGCGTACACCAAACCGTTCTCCCCGGTACCAGCAAGTTCTGATCCAAGACTAACCACCTGAAAACCCGCAGGACCAATGTCCGAGGTCCAAACGGGATACTCAAACACCAACGCAGGTAGACCAGCAAACACTGCTTCTATGAACTGGTTCCCCCACCCCTCCCAGTAACTGGGGTAGGTAACAAAGTCGGCGAACACATAGCTGTCCCACAGGGAGTACACCTTGGACCCATCGGGAAGAAAGCCCCGGGAATGTCTGACCCGGTCGCCCACTTGAATTAACCGAACTCCACTGTTTTGAGCATGTTCCTGAAGATTTTTCCAGTACTGACCGGAAATCCCAATGGTTTCCACAATTCCTGCACAAAGGAGTACAATCCGAGAATCGGGCCTAAAACTCCCCCCGGCAACAGTGGAAACGCCCTGTAATCGGGCTATTCGCTCAGGTTTTTGTACTTGAGCAAGGGTATCGATTGCCATTTCCACCCCTTTTCGGTCCAGTATTCGGGTGGCCTGAAGAAAAACCAGGTCATTGGGCAATAGGTTGAAGGCAGCACGGAAGTCATGGTTATACTCGTCAGCGACCCATGGGGGCTGGTTAAAATCGAACACATTCGGCACCACCATACCGTCGATATTTTTCCGCTTCTTTAACTCACCTTGGGCAATTCGGTTAATGAAAACGTGCTGTACTCCCGGCAACTTCGTGGGAAAATACCGGTGGTAAATACTCTCGGCGGTATGGCAGGTGGGATGTACCTCATCGCTGTCTTCAAAGTAAAAATCGTGGCTGTGAATTATTGCCGGCAACCCGGTTTTCCGGATAACCCGGTGAAATGCAATGGCTGCGGCTGGTTGATAGCCCCCGGAACACAGGTTGTTGGGAACAAGCACATCCACTCCGTGCTTTTCAATGAACTCCAGTAACCGTTGTTCAATGACATCGGCGTGGTTATAAATATCCAGCTCAAGATCTTCTTCCCGGGCATAATCGGAAAATTCAACCGATGCGTTGCGCAGAATTTTCCAGGTCACTGGGTGCTGGGCGTAGAGCTCAGGAATTACATAATTACCCGGTACATCGTCATTCCCAGAACAGTACAGAACCTTATGACCGAGTATCTGCTCAAGAACCCAGCGCCACTTATCCACTTCCAGAGAAACCCCATCGGTACGGCCGAGTCTGTTTTGAAAAAAAGCTATGGTTGCCACACTGTTCTCCTTTACTCCTTGACCGCGCCCCGGGTAAGGCCTGCAATAATGTGCCTTTGCAACAGAGCAAATACCGCCAGTACGGGCAGGAGATTCACCGTGGCTGTCATGGAAACCATACGCCAATCGTTAGGGTCTCCGGCGATCATGGCCATACTCCCGACGGGCATGGAAAGATTAGTGGAACTGCGTAAAACAATGGATGCTATGGCAAACTCGTTCCAGGTGCCAACAAAGGTAAAAATCGCCGCAGAAGCCAAGCCAGGAAGAGCAAGGGGGAAAATAATCTGCCACAAAATTCGAAACTTGCTGGCTCCATCCACAATGGCAGCCTCATCCAAGGCTTTGGGGATTTGGTCAATGAACCCAACCAGAATCCAGACTCCCCAGGGAATACGAATGGCGGAGTACAGAATAACCATTCCGATACGGGTGTCATAGAGTCCCAGACGCTGCATGAGCAGGTAGATTGGAATGATCGATACCAGGGCTGGAATCATTTGCACCATGAGAATGGTAATGAGGGTTGCCTGTTTTCCCTTGAACTCGTGGCGGGAAAGTCCATAGGAAGCAAAGAGGGCGAAAGCTAGAGAAATGACTACCGCCCCTAAACTATAAATAAGGGAGTTTACCAGGTAGTGTGCAATGGGCTGGGTTTGGAAAATCCTCTGGAAAATCGAAACATCGATTCGTGAGGGAAACAGACGCAAGGGTTCCCGGTATATTTCCACATCGGGCTTGATGCTCGCCATGAGAATCCAAATTACCGGATAGGTAAAAATGAACGCAGCAAAAAGGGCAACAGCGTGGTTCAGCCCCAGCTTCGCCAGCCTGCCAGGTCGATTTATTCTTTTCATGGTTTACCATACCCCTTTGCAAAATTGGTTTTGCGTACGTAAATAATGACAAATATCAGGGTCACCACGAACATTACCACCCCTATGGCCGAACCCCGGCCCAACTGATTCCTTCCGTCTCCAAAAGCCGTGTTAAACATGACCAGGGCAATAATGGAAGTTGCACCTCCTGGTCCACCACCAGTGAGGACAAACACCGTTTCGTAGGAATTCAGGGCAGCAATTACCGAAAAAATTATGTTTACTGAGATAATATCTTTCATCATTGGCAGTTTTATTAATCTGAGTTTTTGTAAATAAGAAGCACCATCGATATCCGCTGATTCGATCATTTCCTGAGGGATAATTTTTAATCCTCCGGACATGAGCAACAGGGAGAATCCAAGACCCTTCCAGATGTAAACCATAATGACCGACATCTGGGCATTTCTCGCATTGCTCAACCAACGAACAGGCGGCACGTTCATTAAATCCAACAAAGCATTAAACATTCCGAACCGGGTTTCCACCAGCATAAGCTGCCAGAGAATACCCGCAACAAAACCACTGACAATCCAGGGAATAAGAAAGGTCATTCGGTATACAGCCTTTCCTTTAAAATCCTCTTCCAGAAGCAGGGCTAAAAGAAGGCCAAAAAACATTTGGCCGGCTACCGTGGCAACCATGAACACTCCGGTGTAGGCAATAGAACTCAAGAATACGGGATTTTGAAAAAGCACCCGGTAATTCTGCAAACCTATGAACTCTCCGGGCCTGCCAAGGCGCATGTTGGTAAAGGAAAGCCAGATCTGCCAGACAAAGGGAAAGGCCCTCATAAACACCAGACCAAAAAGAGCTGGTAAAATGAACGGCCACGGGCCGTGGATGAAACGCTCTATTTTTGATTGCCGATTCAGGGGTTGAATCGAAGGTTGAACAATGGACTGCATGGACATTCCTTAGGGTATTTTTTCACAGTTAAATGAATCCCGGGGAAGAAGTTCCCCGGGATAGAGAAATCAACAATTACAGGTTGGAAAATTCTTGCTGAATAATAGTATTTGCTCGATCCAGAGCCTGCGCCAAAGTTGCAGAACCCGAAAGGTACTGACTCAATGCATCGGCAATAGCGCTGGCCATGATTGGACTCATAACATTCAAAGGCCGTACAGTGGCAGTTGCAAGGGCTTCGTCTGCAGCAACCATGAAACGGTCGCCCTGATAGAAGGGATCATCCTGGAAAACACTGGTCCGGGTTGGTGTCCAGCCACCGGCCTTGTTCACATTCCGCTGTGCCATGAAACTGGTTGCATGAAGAACAAATTTCACCGCTGCTTCCTGCAGAACTGGATCATCCATTTTTCGGGCTGAGAACACCCATCCACCGGATACACTGCGTCCACCTGCTGTTCCTTGATATCCTGGAACATTCGCTGCCTGCCAGAGAGCGGCTTCTTCTGCAGGGAGTTTTGCAACAATTTCCCGCACGCCATAGTTACTGTTTGCTATGAAACTGGCAACCTGACCAGACAGAAGCAAGGGTACAACACCGGCTTCCCGGGCAACCGCTGCGCTTTCCGGAATAAGACCTGCATCCATCATTTCCTTGAAGGTCCGGAAAATTCTTTCCCAGTACTGACGGTTTTGTCCATCGAGTACCACGGGTTTACCATTGTCGTCGAAAGGTCGTCCACCAAGGGCTTCGAAGTTGCCCCACACATGGGTAATGGCATCGGTGTGTCCAAGACTTGCGAAGAAGGGAGCTGCCATTTCAGGGTTGGAATTCTTGATTTGCCTGGTCATGGTAATCAGTTCTTCGTAGGTCTTGGGTGCAGTAGGCATGAGATCGGTTCGGTAGAAGAACAACCGAACATCGGTGTTATGCCACAATCCACCTAACTCACCATTAACCGATTTCAGTGCTTCGAAGGTCCAGGGGAAAAAATCGGCTTTATCCGCTTCGCTCAGGAATGGTTCAACATTCACGAATTTTCCATCCTGCTGGAGGGTAGGATAAAAAGGATTATTAATCCAAACTACTTCCACGGTTCCATTGTTGATTTGATTCGCAACGTCTACATCGTAACTACTGGCTGTAGAAACAACTTCCTGTAGCCGAATATTAGGATTAGCTGCATGGAAAGAGTCAATAACACTCTGGAAAGCTACCTGACGCTCGATACGGGCATCCCTGGTGGAGGCCCACTGGGGTACCAGAAAACGCACGGTTACCTGACCGGGCTCGGCCGGTGCCGGAGCTTGCTGACCGCCGCCTGCAAAAACTACACCGGTGAATAAAATCATCAGTGCCAACAGAATTGAAATATGCCGTAGGGCTTTCATTATACTACCTCCTTAGGGTACTTGGTTGTATATCTATAGTTAAACATAGGTTTATTCCCCTGTCAAAACATATTTTTAAAAATTATGGAATGGGTCATAAAACTATGGTATAACTATACAGTATGAAGCACCAATCATACAAAGCCCGTCAAACCATTACCCCTGTCGAGGTGGATTCCGGTGAAACCATCCTTTTTCAATGCTCAGACGGAACCACCCGAACCATAACCGTCGAATCCACAAAGGTAGTATTGGAATCCTGTACCTGGAAAAATCCAGAGGATCGCCCCCTGGTACCCCACAGAAACGGAACTGCAGTCATTAGAATGCATTGCATTCTTACAATTAACTCCTGTTCCCTGGAGCTCATTCGCTGGGTTGGGAACGATAAAAGTTTTTATCAGCCCTGGGTCTTTATGGGACTACGAATTTGGCTGGACACGGTTGATGATATTTTTACTATTCTGTCGGAAACCCACGGGATCTGCAGACCGCGAAAAAAGGTACGCCTTGCCCTTCAGGACGTACAGCAAAGAATTTGCCCCACCCTCCTACACCCCTGGTGCCCCCTGCCGGCAAACGGTATGACCATCGATAGAGCGTATGCCGGAACAGACTGCTGGCTTGGACCCTACTGGGGTGCAGAAGCTCACTGTGGCCTGGATATGAACCATCCTGCTGGGACTCCAATCTGGACTCCCTTCGCCATAGACCGCCAGGAACTT
>SKVS01000177.1 GCA_007129335.1 Spirochaetaceae bacterium | reverse complement strand
TCCAGGGACAGAAAGACGGCATACAGAAAAAAACCTATGTGTATAACATTTGCAGCCACGAAGATGCGTACAACGAGGTGGGCAGTCAGGCCATAAGTTACACTACCGGCGTACCGGCTATGATTGGTGCCAAAATGATGCTGGAAGAAAAATGGCTGAAGCCAGGTGTCTGGAATGTTGAGCAATTTGATCCTGATCCCTTCATGGAAGATTTAAACAAATACGGTCTCCCCTGGCAGGTTCAGGACCCGGCCCAGGTATAGGTTCAGGAGAAATTAAAAACCCATGGACACCAGCAGAATAACACCCCCGTCTCCAGAAACTCTGGGAATAAGCCCCGAAAGGCCGTATTTTCAGCAATTCCACCCGGAGAACCTTCCCTCACCCTGCTTTATCGTTGACCGTGCAGCAATTCAGTATAATCTGGACATTCTTGCCCAGGTTGCAAAGGACAGCGGAGCAACAATTCTTGCTGCCCTGAAAGCATTTTCTTTCTTTGAGGTCTTCGATCAGATCCGCGAGAGTCTTTCGGGGGCCTGCGCCAGCGGCATCCACGAAGCCCGACTGGCCAGGGAAAAAATCAACAAGGAAGTACATACCTTTGCACCGGCATACAAGGATGGTGAGCTGGCAGAACTTCTTCAAATCTCTGACCACATTGTGTTCAACAATCTCCACCAATGGGAAAAATTCCAGAAAACCTGTCTAAAAGCACAAAAGGAACAACGGGAAATGCGTTCCAGAACAGGACGCAGCCAGCTGGAGTTTGGTATTCGCATTAATCCGGAACACAGCGAAGGCACTGTGCCGATTTACGATCCCTGTGCTCCATTCAGCCGCCTGGGCATTACCCGCGGTCAATGGAACAGGGAACTGGATGAAGCCGGGAAAAGAGGAATAACTGCTGAGCAATTGCTAACAGGAATATCGGGTATTCACTTTCACACCCTCTGTGAACAGGGCTCCGAACCTCTGGCAAGAACCTACGAAGCGGTAAAAAAGAACTGGTCCGATGTTCTGGCATTACCAGGAATAACCTGGCTCAATATGGGAGGCGGTCATCATATAACCAAGCCCGACTATAACCGGGCCCTGCTCATTGCCACAATAAAACAGGCAATCAGGGATTTCCAGCTAAAAATTTACCTTGAACCCGGGGAAGCCGTAGCAATTCATACGGGAATTCTCCTGACAACCGTGGTGGACATACACCAAAATAAGGTTCCCATAGGAATATTGGACACCTCGGCTACCTGCCACATGCCCGATACCCTGGAAATGCCGTACACACCCCTGGTTTGGGGAGGCAGGGAAATAAAAACGGTCAACCGGGAGACCGATTTACCAAAGCATGTGTATCGCCTGGGAGGGCAAACCTGTTTGGCAGGGGACGTCATTGGTGATTATGCTTTCCAGACAGAACTGAATACCGGTTCTACCATTATTTTCGACGACATGGCCCATTACACCATGGTTAAAACCACCACATTCAACGGTATTCCCCTTCCTGGACTTGGGGTACACGACAGTAGAACAGGCCAAACAAGGATAATAAAGACTTTTGGTTACGAAGACTTTGAGCAACGTCTATCCTGATGGTATAATCTTATGCTCATAAAAAAATACGCACAAAAAACCTTACCAACCCAGGAGGCCAAATGTCCCACCAACCCAAGTTATTCCTAGGAAGCGAATTCGACCAGGGAAAGGAGGATTTCTCCCTCTTCCATATTCTCCCGGTACCTTATGAGGAAAGTGTTTCCTACGGAGGTGGAACCTCCCGAGGCCCGGCGGCTATACTGGATGCCAGTGATCAACTGGAAGCTTACGATGGAACAGGATTCCCCGGAGAAGAAGGGTTTTACACCCATGCCCCGGTGGACTGCCAGGGAGGGCAACCCCTGGTTTTTCCCCGGATTACCGAAGCGGTTCAAAGAATTTTGTCATACCCCCATCCCGGCCTGAAATACGGGGGGAAAAAACATACTCCGGAAACACCGTTACAAAGCATATTTCGAAAAATACCCATTGTACTTGGGGGAGAGCATTCCATAACCTTTCCCGTGATTCAGGCTTTCGCCAATGTCTTCGGAGCCCAGAATATTGGGGTTGTACAGTTTGATGCCCACGCTGACCTCCACGAAGCCTACGATGGGAATCCCTACAGCCATGCATCGGTAATGTATCGGATCAACCAGGATCTGAATATTCCCATTTATCAATTGGGGATACGGGCCTTGGGACCCGATGAAATTTTTTACCGAACTACCCATGGTATACCCGGAATTGACGGACCTGAATTAGGCATGAACAACATAACCGAATGCAGGCTTCCCGAGGATTTCCCGCCCCTGGTATTTATAACCTTCGATGTGGATGGACTCGATCCGGCAATTATGCCTTCTACCGGCACACCCGTTCCTGGAGGTATAGGCTGGTACCAGGCACTGGGTTTGTTGAACTCGGTAGCAAAACAACGGAGAATAATTGGATTCGATGTGGTGGAGCTTGCTCCCATAGCCAACCTGCACGCCCCAGATTATTTGGCAGCAGAATTAACCCATAAACTTATGGGAATTATTGCCCGAAGCACCTTAAGTAACCCCGACTGGAGCACTCCATGATTCCCCTGCACCAGCGTCAGGACTTAAAAGGTCCGGAGGAACACCTGCAGTTCCTGAAGGATTTTGCCCAGGTTAAGTTTTTCAGTGTATTTCAGAAGTTCATAGCCCTTACCCAGCATGAGCCGGATAACCCACCTCGCCTGCAACAACTGGTGGAGCGGCAGACCTTCCTGATGAATCTGACAACCTTCCACAATGATGCTCTATTTGAAAGCTCCCGATGCACTTCTCCAGAAACCTGGAGCGACCTGCTGGAAACCCTTGAACACATTACCCTTCGTACCGTACCCGAGAGTCTTGAAAAACCCCAAATCATCCATTGGGCATTACAGTCTGCAGAAAAGGCTGTTCACATATTCGATGGGGAAGACCTGTTTGCCCCAAGGGTCGACAGGGATCTGGATGATCTACACCAGGGACGGATTCTTGGCCAGTATACTGATTCCATTTTCTACGCCCATTCGATTGTACCCTATCGGACCACCGAAGGTGAAGAAATGGAAGGACTGGAATTCCACATTGGCAATGCAGCCTACCCCCGATCTTTTTTTGAGGACCAGGAGCTCCTGAATAATTCCCATGATTACCTGCTGAAAACTGCCCGCACCCTCAGTGCTGCTACCCTGGTTACCACAACCTGGCTCAACAGCCTTCCCAAATGGATTCAGCTCTTCCCGCCTTCCTGGAGACAGAACCTGGGTCAGGCCATGGGGGAACTGGGACCCAACCTGGGTTGTTGGGGACAATTTATTTCAAGCCGCCAGGCATTAAACAGGCGCACAGCAACTGCTTTTTTTCAAACAGGAAAGGTGCCTTACCCCATGAGATTATCCTGGTGTACCCTTGGGGATTTTGAGAACTACTGGAATACCCAGCTGCCAACTGGGTAATGACCCAGGAATATCCAGGCAGCCGGTTCATCAAACTCAAAATTACCTGCCCCTTGGGGAAAAACTCCGTAGAGTATATTTGAAATTTGGCCTATACTTGTCTTATGAATGATTATCTTGCAAGTATGAACACCCTTCCGGTTATGCCCGAGGTAGCGGCTAAAATCCTCGCCATGGCTGAGAATGACATGGACTTTACCTTTACCGAACTTGAAAACATAATCAAAGTCGATCCCGGGCTCACTTCCCGGGTACTGAAGGTTGCAAACTCTGCTTTGTACGCCCGCTCCAGAGAAATAACCAATCTCCAGACTGCCATAGGTCTTATGGGGTTTAAAAATTTGCGGAGCATGGTTGTACTGGTTACCGCCTCGTCCCTATACCGCCATCAGAGTTCTGGATGGATCTTGAAAACCCTGTGGAAGGAATCGGTTATTGCAGCTTTTTCCTGCAAGGCTTTGGCAATATCTACGGGTAACAGGGAATTGGCAGAGGAAGCCTTTCTTGCAGGGCTCTTACAAGACATTGGAAAACTTGCCTTTGCCTTAAAACAACCGGAAGATTACGCAACCCTTAACCAAACAATTACACAAACTTCCCAGCTTCCCGATGAAGACCTGAGCAGGGCTGAGGAAGATGCATACAAAATAACCCACAAAAAGCTGGGATCGGAAATACTCCAGCAATGGAATTTTCCCGAAATGTACGTGGATGTATGCAAAAACCACGGAAGTTTACAGGTACCCAACCGATTCAAAAAACTGGTCATTATTGCAACCATTGGAGCAACAATTTCCAAACTATCTGCCCAGGAACCTCTAGGGTCCTCGGTACAACAGTTTCTCCAACCATTCCTTCCCTATTTGGGGATTTCCCTGGAAGATCTGGAGAGCTTCCGCAAGGCCCAGGACGAAAGGGTGGAAAGGGATACCATGTTTAAAAGCTGCATGACCTTAATTGCCTAATCTGGATCGGCCGGCATGATGGGAGACTTCGTTGGAAGAATAAAGACAGGCATACTTCTGTTACTCTTGTGCGGGCTGATTATTCTGATTTTGGGAATTTTTGGAAATCTCTTTCCCTGGCAATTAGCCCTGCCAATTTTTGGATTATCCTTTTTGTTTGCCTGGACTCATGAAAAGTATCAGAAAAAATTCTGGAAAAAAGCCGCCTCCTCGCTTGTACAGGAAAAGTACCAACAGCAAAACAGAATGAACAGTTTGACAAGGGAACTGGATGAACTGAAACAGCGGATCGGGTACCAGGATGAAAGTATTATTACCCTGTATAGCCAGTTGAGAAAAATGGATCGCAGGGATTTTTCCCAAGCTCTGGATACCCTGCTTGAGACAGTAGAACTTTTTACCTTTTGTACTAAAGCAAGTCTCTGGAAATTTGACCAGGAAGAGCATCGGCTGCAACTCGTTAATTTTCTTGGGTACGAACAGACCGAACGACCCTTCCCGTACAAGCCAGTGGATACCACCATCCAGGGCTGGGCATTCCGGAACAATCGAACCTTTACCCTGAGAATGCTGGTCGACAATCCTCATCTTTACGATCTGGAGGATGGAACAACCATAATGGCTCTGCCTTTTGTCCTTCAGAATAAACCCTGGGGAATTATTTCTTTGGAAGAAATGCCCTTTGAACGCTACACTGCTTATACAGAAACCCTGCTGGAAATCCTGCTCAGGGTTGCCGAACCCGTACTGGATCGACTCTATGAATTTGAATTAACCGTTTCCGCGTCAGAGTGGGATACCCTTACGGGTTTACCCCAATATGGAATGCTCATCCGCAGTGTAACCTCTTTACTTACCGAATCTCTGCGAATGGGGTCCCGTTTTAGCCTCGTTGTCCTGGAAATGTCCGGCACAGACCCTAGGAAACCACCCCAACAGAGCACAAAAGAATCCATGTTGGACCTGGTGGATGCCCTGGATCAATGCTTCCCTGACCAGGCCCGGGTGTATCATTTTAAGCAGGATAACCAGCTTGCTTTCATTCTTCCGAATATCGATGAGGATGGAACAGCCATGATCTGCATGAATATCCTGTCTGAAGCAACCAGGAACTACAGGGAAACGGAGTTTTTTATTGGATACTCGAACTCCCGGGGAAATCATTCCCTGAATGCCCAGGACATGATAAAAGAGGTTGAACATATTCTGGAGATTCAAAAAATATGAACGTACTCTGGAAGACCTTTCGATCCATGCTCAGGGATCAACAGCACCACGAAAGCTCTTCCCCGTTATCGAAGAGGGAGCATATGTCTTCTGCATTCCTGGATGAAATTGAATGGAACCTGAAGCACACTACCTGGGATCACGGGATCCATGGTTTCATGGTGGGAAAACTCAGAAAACAGCTTCGAGAAGGGAAAAACCGGCACAGAATAATAACCCTGCTGACCCATGTGGACGCTGTTTTCGCTGAAACCTCTTATCAGCTGACCCAGGAAATTGCTATGAACCGGGAAACTGGACCCTACAGGGAAATAATTCGCCTCTTGTTTGCCTACAGCACCATGCTTTCCGGCCCTTTTATTACCCGTCAGTACTACCGCCGGGAAGCACTGGGATATAGCCATTTGCTGGAAAAGCACGGAACCTTTACCGCCGAGGACGTAATAATCCGGTGGGAGCTTTTTTGTTCTTTAGGTCTGATCCACCAAGCAGTAGCCTTCCTGGATATACCTCATATTCGTAACCTCCTTGATTCCCGGGATCTCATTTTCCTGGAAGCAAAAGGGCAATACTCCCTGGGTAATTATCTGGATATTCCAGGAATACTGTCGGAATACCCAAAAACCTCTCCGTTGGATAAGGGCCAACGGCTCAGGCAATACTGGAACCCCCAGGATGTTGAATATGAACCCTAGTAAATCCCTGGTAATTTCTCTTCTGGGCCATCCAGAAACCCCAGAGAATACCCATCCCCTGGTACGTCTACATGACTTGAGCGATGACACCAGCGTTTCTTTCGTACCCCACCAAGGTCATCACCTTTCCCGTACTCAACTTCAGAATTCCCTGAAAGCATTCAAAAAAAGCCCTGGGGGAAAAGCCTTTTATGACCAATCGTGTCTCTGGCAAAGCTATGGCCAACTATGGAAGCACCCGGAAACCAAACTGCCCCGTTGGGAAGACCTGGTTCTCGAGCTTCCCTACTGGTCGCTCCTTGTACGTACCTGGAATGAGGGGAATTCTCTGGCGTTTAGCCATTTCTTGTCCCAAATTCGAAATATTCACGAATCAATTACAACTCTTCTGGAAGAGCCCGCCCCTCAGGCAGACCTGTTCCATTGTTGGGGCGAGGGGTTTCAACTCTTTCAAGGCCTGGTGTTTTCCCGAAAAACCCAGAGGCCTCTGGTAATTTCCCTTTTCAAAGACCAGACTGATTTACCCGAGGACTTCATGGAAGAACTTATCAAACAATGTATATCCATAGCCCGCTGCATCTGGGTAAATACGAAAAGTCAGGAAAAACAGCTTTCCCTTATGGGAGCTGATCAGGAAAGAGTGCGCATTACTCCCTGGGAACTGGGTCAACCCCTTCATCCGAAAATGGGAAGAAATCAGGCACAGGAGCTTGATCATTCTCTGGCCCTGGGGATTTATGGGGGGGTAACTCCCGATAGAGACATGAAAACCATAATGACCGCCCTATGGATGGTGCAACAAAGGGGAGTCCCGGTCAGGATTGGTCTTCTTGGGAGTGAACCAAAACACGAGGCCTATTGGCAGGATTGTCTTTTGCTGGCAGAAAGTTTGGGTCTTGACATGTCCATGGAAGTTGAATCCACTATGAAGAAAAATTCCCACGAACTGGCAATTCTATCCGGGTCTGACTACCCTGGTTTGAGGGCCTGCTTCGAGGAAGGAATCCTGCCCATTCTTTCGGAACCCGTACCCACTATGTTTGAATCAAATCCCCAAATCACCTATACCCCCTTCGACCCGGAAAGTCTGACCGAGGTTCTCATGAGGTATGTACAAAACAAGGAATCCCTGCAAACCTGGTACCAGGATTTCCTGCAGAACATCCTTATTGATACAGATGCACAGAACCAAATGACCGAATTTACCGGTATGTATCAAAGAATTCGGGCAACCTCCACCGAAGATAAGCCCCTGCCCAAGGCAGATCCAAAAAGAACCTGGAGCATGGAATGTTCACTGAGAAGTCCAGGGAAGGGGGTATTCTGGATACTGGTTTCCATTCTGCTTTTGGTGAACATCCAGATCCTGGGTAGTGAGACGTATCTGATAGGTCTTGCTTTGGGT
>SKVS01000215.1 GCA_007129335.1 Spirochaetaceae bacterium | reverse complement strand
TTGAGTTCTCCTACTGCTGGCCAGGTTCACTACCAAGGAGAGGATGTGTTTGGTGCTACGGGGCAGCGAATGCGGAATCTGCGCAAATCCATGCAGATTGTTTTTCAGGATCCTTACAGCGCGTTGAATCCCCGAATGACCGTTGGTGCATCGATAATAGAAATACTGGGTGTCCACGGAATTGCCAAAGGTAAATCAGCACAAGAACTGGTACAGGATGTTCTGGTTCGCTGCGGCCTGGAAGGCTACCATATGTGGCGGTATCCCCACGAATTTTCCGGCGGACAGCGTCAGCGGGTGGTTATTGCCAGGGCCCTTGCATTGGACCCTCAATTTATTGTTGCTGATGAGCCCATTTCTGCCCTGGATGTGAGTATCCAAAGTCAAATCATTAATTTGCTGGATGATCTGCAGGATAGTTTCAAGCTGACCTATTTGTTTATTAGCCACGATTTGAGTGTGGTACGTCACATGGCTGACCGGGTAGGGGTCATGTACTTGGGAAAACTGGTGGAAGTTGCCCATAAGGAGGCATTCTTTCAACAGCCCTTGCATCCCTACAGTCAAGCTCTGCTTTCGGCCATTCCGGTCAGCGATCCGACAATCAAGAAAAAACGCATCATTCTCAAAGGCGATGTTCCCAGTCCGGCCAATCCTCCCTCCGGATGTCCGTTCCATACCCGCTGTCCCTTGGCAGTTGATCGCTGCAAAACCGATGTGCCAGCCCTAAGAACCTTAAACTCCGGCAGGCAGGTTGCTTGTCACCTGGTTCAGGATTCCGATGGTTGATGTTCCTGTGGATGATTCAATGCCTGGTACAAAATCTGATCAGCCAAAGCCGATTCATCACAGATTAAGGGCATCCGAGGTCATACGGGACAGGTCCAGCGGGCAACCGCTGGGCTGGAATTCGGAGGATGTTGTTGACGAAGCTGGCACGGTTGAAAATGGCACGGTGGATAATGATTCAATCGGTAATGGAAGAATCGATGTTGGTTCAGAAAGGCAAAACAAAATCAAGCTTGCCCAGGGAGATACCCTGGCCTGGCTCTGGGCAACTCTGCAAATCATGGTTCCGATTCTCCTTGTACTTACTGCGGTTATCGCCGGGGGAGCGTGGGTTTTATCCTGGTGGTTTTTTCGATAGCAGGATGGATTTTAGCTGAATCCAGGAAGAATCCACAGTTACTCCACGGGAAAATATTGTGCGGAGGTTCATGCTGATGGGAGATGACATGGTAAAGGAAACCAGTGCTCTGAAGCGATCCGGGGACTATACCTATGCTGATTACAAGAACTGGCCCGAAGATGAACGGTGGGAGCTGATCAACGGTAAGACCTGGTCCATGAGCCCTGCACCGAAACGAAAACACCAAGCTCTGATTGTGCAGTTCGCAGCCAGTCTCGATGCATTTTTTTCAGGGAACCCTTGCCGTCCCCATATTGCTCCTGTTGATGTCTTTTTCATCGAGGAGGGAGAAGATCTTGATACTGCAAAAACGGTTGTTCAACCGGATATCTTGGTAGTATGTGATCCTGGAAAATTAAGAGAGGAAGGGGTTGTAGGTGCCCCGGACTTTGTTATTGAAGTACTTTCGCCTGCCACCGCTATGAAAGATCAGACCGAAAAGAGATTTCTTTATGAAGCACATGGAGTGAAAGAATACTGGATTATCAATCCAGACACCTTTGAAGTCTTTATTTACTCCCAGAAGGAAAATGAAACATTTGGGCTTCCCTTGGTTGCTGACCTGCGGGAGTCGGTTCCGGTTGGCATATTTAATGGTCTGAGTTTGAAGGTTCGGTTGGAAGATCTTTAATCAGAGCCCGGATCGGTTTCGTTGCTCCTGTATCTGCAGGAACTACTTTTCACTTCCTGTTTGCAACTTTCTTCCTTTGCCCTTACCATTAGTGGTATGAACTACCGAATATTGGGAAAAACCGGATACAAGGTATCAGAAGTGTCTCTTGGAACCTGGCAGGTTGGTGGGGGTTGGGGGCAGCCCTTTAATAATACCACCGCAGAACGGATCCTCAACGAGGCAATCGATGAGGGTGTGAATTTTCTGGACACTGCGGATGTGTACGACGGCGGTCTGAGTGAAGCAGCAGTAGGCCGGGTTGCTCAACAACGGAACAAGGGTGGAAAACACCCGGTTCTGGTTGCCACCAAATGCGGTCGTTGGATTAATCCCCACACCTCTGAGGGATATACGCCCGAAGTACTCAAAGGCTTTGTTGAAAAAAGCCTGAAGAATACCGGCCTGGAAACCCTCGATCTCATTCAACTGCATTGCCCGCCTGCTCCGGTGTATTCTCGCCCGGAGATTTTCGGACTCTTTGATGACCTGAAGAAAGAAGGGAAAATCCAGGCACTTGGAGTTAGTGTGGAAACGGTAGACGAAGCACTGACCGCAATGAAGTACCAGAACGTCTGTACGGTGCAAATTATTTTTAACATGTTCAGGCAGAAACCTGCGGATCTGCTGTTTACCGAAGCCCAAAGAAATAATGTAGGAATCATTGTCCGGGTGCCCCTGGCCAGTGGGTTATTAACCGGGAGATTTTCTTCCCATACCCAGTTTCATCCCCAGGACCACCGATTCTACAACAGGGAAGGGGCCGCTTTTGACAAGGGGGAAACCTTCAGTGGGGTGGATTATGAAACCGGCCTGAAAGCCGTGGATGAATTGAAAAAGGCCCTGCCTCATCGGCCAAACCTGGCTGCTGCGGCTTTGCGCTGGATTCTGATGTTCGACCAGGTGAGCTGTATTATTCCTGGAGCTTCAACACCTGAGCACGTACAGTGGAACGTGCTAGCGGATCATGAACCCCCCTACACCGAGGCTGAGCTGAAGGATGTGAAAAAAATCTACGATGAGCATATTCGCCCATTGGTACACCATTTGTGGTAAGACCGATCAGCACGGAACAAGGTTCCCTTGTTGCCGATCTGGAACGGCTTTGTCATGATTCAACTCACCTGGAAGGTCCGGACTTCTTCAGACAGCTATTTCGGACTTTTCCCGGCTGTTCCCTGGGTAAGTTTGCTGATAATGATACGCTGATAGCCTATTGTATTGCTCATCCAATTCTACCCAATACTATACCGCCCCTTGGAAAAATCATTCCCTGCGAATTGGAGACCGGGCTGGATTGGTTTGTTCATGATGTGGTTGTTCATCCGGATTTTCGGGGGCAGGGGCTTGTTCCAATGCTAATCAATGAATCCATTGGTCTGGCCAGTGATCTTGATTGCAAGAATGTATCGTTGGTGGCTATAGATGGCCGGCAGGAGTATTGGAAGCGTTTTGGGTTTACTACTCAATATGATTGTCCGGATCATCTGGGCTATGGTCGGGCTGTCTCTATGTCGAAACCCATCCCGGGTTTTGAGTAACTAATCCTGATTCTATCAGTACCAGTAGTTCCGAATTACCAAATCCAGCTCCACCCGCCCTCCAGACCAAGGAGAAATTTTAGGGGAATGTAAACTGCCAGGGTCAAACCAAGATAGGACAGGTTGTACACAAAATCCTCCACCGGAATAGTGCCGATGCGAATACCGGTGGTAGCGGTTGGACTGTAGCGGATTGTTGGCAGCGAGCAGTAAATGCCGTTGACCACGGCGAAGGCAAGAAACGAAAAGAGCATGAACAACCAGAAGGTATGGGAAAAAATCAAGCCCGGGGCAAGGACAGCTGATACCAGCATGAATGCACCAGCGGCCCCCATGGCAAGGCGGGTGTAACCCCGATGACGAAAGGGGTATACCAGTCCGAAAAACGGCAGGGATGCCAGGGCCTGGATCCACCAGAGTTCAGGCTGGGGCCTGCCGGGTCCAAAGTAGGCTTCCATGACCTCAAAAATAAACAGGGTTGCGTAGGGAACGCAGAGAAAGAACAACCACTCGCCCAGGGGAAGGTGGAGAATTCGTTTTTCTCCTACAAACTCGTCATTAAATGCCCAGTGACCTTGCCGGGTAACAATAACATCCCAGAGAATATACACAGCTCCAATGAAAAATGTGGACAGGAGAACAGGAATAATGTACTGAAAGAAAAACACTTTCGAATCAAAGCTCATGGCCAGGGGACCTGCCAGGACCAGCAGGGCAATAATGGTGTAGCTGTGTTTTTTCATTGTCTTTAGGCTCCTTAGGGCTGAATGGTTTCAGATTACTAAGGTACTGATAGATCACTGTCCTGGGCAAGCTGCATTTGGAGCCGTTGGATTTGTTCCCGGTTTTCCCGGCCTATTTTTTCTATTTCTCCGCTTTGGTTGAACATGCTTCCCGTGTAAGCCTGGATGGTCTGGTAATGGTTCTGCACCTTTTGCAGACCACCAGAGGTTTGCTCCAGGGCCTGGCGATTTTCTTCCAGCGCTTGGCTCATGGTGGTTAGAGCTTCCTGCACCCGGTCTCCCAGGGCGGCCAGCGTGCCTGCCTGGTCTTCTATATCTCGGGAATAGGAGCGCATGTGACGGATTTTATCCAGTACTCCTCCAAAAGCGCTGCTGGTATCCTGTACCTGGGAAATAATCTGTCCAAAGAGCTGGCCCAGGTTCTGGGTATCTGCGGTAGTCCCCTCTATTTGCTGGGTTGTTTCCTGCAAGGTGGTTCGGATTTTTTGACTATTCTGATTGGTTTCCTGGGCAAGTTTGCGAATTTCCATAGCAACAACCGCAAATCCCCTCCCTGAGTCACCGGCATGAGCTGCCTCAATAGCTGCGTTCATG
The DNA here is from genome assembly GCA_007129335.1 of Spirochaetaceae bacterium. GTDB lineage: Bacteria > Spirochaetota > Spirochaetia > DSM-27196 > Salinispiraceae > SKVS01. Next base: position 3,070 of record SKVS01000215.1, on the reverse strand, counting down.
GCAAGGAGATTTGTCCGTTCGGCAATATCCTCAATAAGGGTAATGATGGACAGCATTTCCTTTGAGCTGTTATTCATGCGCTCGAAGCTGTCCAGAGCAGTTTGTAACTGCCGTTGACCCTCTTCTGTACGGGATATGAGACTTTCGAGCAATTGTTTCTGGGAGTCTGACTGGTTTTCAATTTCCCCTGAGCGGGAAGCAATTTCCTGAATGCCCCGGGACATAGACTGTACCTCCGACTGTTGCTGGGAAATTTGTGCCTGAACCGACTGACCGGCCTGGTGCAGTCTGGTTTCTTTTTCTTTGACCAGGGCTACGCTTGAGTTCATGGTATTCAGCTCGGTATTGAGGGTTTCCATTTCTTCGGTCATGCCCTCGACGGTTTGCATTCCCATTTCCGATGAAAGAACCAGTTTTTCTCCAATGTTTACCCCGGTGGTGAATTGTTCCAGTAATGCGTTAACCTTGTTGTACTGTTGCTGGGCAAGGTTGCCCCGTTTCTCTGCCTCTTCGTAACTTGTGGTGAGAATGCAAAACAGCTGGTATACGAAGAATCCTGCCAGTCCGAAAAGAAAGAGAACAATGAGTCCGTCGAATAGTGCAGCATTTCGAAGTTCGGCGGTTGCCATGGAAGGGAGGAAGTAGGTAAGAAGGACGAGGGTAATGAACCCCAGGCAGAAAACTATGGTAATAAGGATTTGCCATCGGTTGTATCCCAGTATAAGAACTGTAACCAGGGCAGCCAGGAGTTGAAAACCTAAAACATATATCTCTGTAGATTGCCCCTGGAGTTCCCGGAGGAAGAAGAGCACGATAGCTGCTGAGACAAACATTACAATTGAAGCGGTACTGACGAAGGAGAAACGTTTTTTCAGAATTTGCAGATTTATCAGGACAATGAGGGATGCAAGGACAATTTCTCCAATGGCAACGCCGTAGGCTCCCTGGATGCCCCGGATAATTCCCATAAGGGTAAATCCTCCTGCCAGGACAAAGTTTACCCAGAATAGGGTGGTTGCCTTTTGCTGAATAATGATGCTTTGATCCCCGTACAGTTGTCTTAACCTGGCTTGTATTCCCATAGTTTCCTCCGGCTTTCTGGGATAATTGTAGGGGATGGATGTTGATTTTTCCACGACTTTCTGGATGGTTTCAGGAAATTCCCAGAATTCGAGCCTGATCGGTTAAATCTTCTATTTCTTTAATCCAGAAGGCTTTTGTTCCCCAATGGGGATTGTTTTGAATAAACCGGTTATCGTGTCTCTGGCGATTTTGCCAGGCCAGGTAGTAAATCATCCGCATGGCCCGAAGAGGTTCTATCAGCTCCAGGTCCTTTTCCTGGAAGGGAAAGAATTGCTGGTAACCTTCCAGGAGGAGTTGCCACTCATTCCAGGATTGGGGTAGCCGGTCTGAGGTCAGCATCCACAGATCCTGAACAGCCGGGCCGGTCATGGAATCATCAAAATCGATGAGCAGTAAACCCTCATCCAGTCGGTCCAGAATATTGCCCCTGTGCATGTCGCCGTGAATGGAAATGGTTTGGGGCATTACCTCCTGAAAGAGATTAATACTCAGGTTTATAATTGCATTACCCAGTTCAAAAAAATCTCCGGTTAGGTCTGCCGGTACAACCATGGCCTGTTCCAGTTCTCCAAGGAATTTTCTGGTGGATTGGGCGGGATCGCATACCAGGCGGTCACTCAGGTTTTCTCGAGCGATACTCCGGTGCAATCTTCCAACGAGGCTGCCGATGCGAACAAGGTCAGAATCGCTGGTAACATCGAAGGTGCGGCCGCTCTTTTTGGGAAAGATGGTAAAGGGAATTGCGGGGTGGTCCAAAATCTGGAGACTGTATCCCTGGGAGTTTATGATCGGCAATACAACGGGTAATTCTGCTTCGGCTGCGGCAAACAGAAGGTCGTGCTCCTGCTCAATTGCAGACAGGGTCCATCGTCCAGGCCGGTAGAATTTTACAATCCAGGGGTTTAAATCTCTATCTCTGACGCCGTAGACCCGGTTCACATAGGAGTTATAAGGTTCAAGGGTGCCATCGAGTTGCAAATCGTAGGCTGTTTCAATTGCCTGAATAATTTGTTCTGGTCCGAGGTGTTCAAAATCCGGTGTGTGTTTGTTATTGCCTAAGGAATTCATTAAACCATTGTAGTTGTTTTTGGTATGAGTGTCCTGATTGTTTGTTTCTCCGAACTACAATACCATTGGCCAAAATTCGCACCACACTCAACCGCCACCCTGTGGATTCTGAGCTGGTTACGCTGCTCAGGCCGGTTTACCGCCAATTCATTTTATACTACCCTTAAGCTTATGATAGGCATATACATTGAACAGGTGTTTCTTGGATTTGGTGTGAATGAGCCTTGGGCTGGTTATGCTGCTCAGGCTGGATTAGTTTTTGTCATTCTATTACTTGCCCTGGTAATTCGAGCTATTGGCAAGCAGTTTATCCGCAGGGTACTGGGAAAAATAGTTACCAGAACCCGGACAAAATGGGACGATATTCTGTATCAGAAGAAGGTCTTTGACCGCATGCTTCCCCTTCTGACCTGGCTTGTCCTGTCAGTTTTCCTGCCCCTGGTTCTGTCGGGAGATACCGTTCTTGAACTGTTTCTTGTGCGTATGGTGCGCAGTGTGTTAATGGCTTTGGTGATTACTGCCCTGGGGGTTTGGCTTGAGGGCTTGAATGCCATTTATGAAACCCTGCCAGCCAGCCGGGTCCGGCCAATGAAGGGGTACGTGCAGCTGGTACGGATTTTTCTGTACGGAATGGCTGGCATTGTCCTGGTTACTGCCCTGATGAACATCAGCCCGGTAGCTATTTTGTCGGGTTTCGGAGCCGCCTCTGCGGTGCTGTTGCTGGTGTTCCGGGACACCCTGCTGGGTCTTGTTTCGGGGGTGCAACTGACCAGCAACGACATGGTGCGCCTGGGCGATTGGATTGAAATGCCCAAGTACGGAGCCGATGGGGATGTAATCGATATTAACCTGCAGACCGTTAAGGTGCGTAACTGGGACATGACCATCACAACCATTCCCATTTATGCCTTGATTTCCG
>SKVS01000007.1 GCA_007129335.1 Spirochaetaceae bacterium | reverse complement strand
TCATTATTTCAATAATGAGCTTCAATAATTACCCGCACCACAGGAGGAGCAGATGTATTACCGCGGACTAACCCGAACCATTCAGAATGTAGGATTCATTTCTACCCGTTTTCAGGGAACCGATGGAGTCAGTTTAGAGACGGAGAAATGGGTTCATGTTTTCGAGAGAATGGGATTTGACTGTTACTACTTTGCCGGGCTATCCGACTGGAATCCTGACAAGACAATGGTTGAACCACTGGCATTCTTCGACCATCCTCTGGTTAAGGCACTGCAAGACCGGTGTTTTGGCAAGACATTTCGGGATGAACAGTTGACCGGAGAAATTCATAACCTGCGCCGCCTGTTGAAGCAGAGAATATACGAGTTCATACAAACCTACGATATAGATATTCTGGTAGCCGAAAACGCCCTGGCTATTCCCATGCACATACCCCTGGGTCTTGCCATTACCGAAGTTATTGCCGAAACGGGAATTCCAAGCATTGGCCACCACCACGACTTCTTTTGGGAACGGCCCCGGTTTCTGGTAAACACCGTACCCGATTATTTAACTATGGCCTTTCCGCCTAAAATTCACTCCATGGCCCACGTAGTAATCAATACAGAAGCCCGATCCACCCTGAGCTACCGCCAGGGGCTGAGCTCGGTCGTCATTCCGAATGTGCACGACTATTCCAGCCCCGCTCCCGGAATGGATGAGTATAACAAGGATTTCCGAGAGGCAATTGGGATTGCTAAGGATGATATTTTGTTGTTACAGCCTACCAGAATTGTCGCCCGCAAGGGGATTGAACACGCCATTGAACTGGCCCACCGCATGAAAAATCCCAAGGTCAAGCTGCTCATCAGCCATCAGGCAAAGGACGAGGGAGCAGCTTACTACGAGCGGATTATGGACTATGCCCAGCTGCTGGAAGTTGACCTGCTGATTCGGCCCGATATTATTGGAGCAACCCGAAGTACCAACGAAGACGGTCAGAAAATATACAGCCTTTGGGATATTTACCCCCACGCGGATTTTGTAACCTACCCCTCGACCTACGAGGGTTTCGGGAACGCCTTTCTGGAAGCGGTGTATTTTCGCAAACCCCTGCTGGTGAACCGGTACTCAATTTTTATTCAGGACATTGAACCCCTGGGCTTCGACGCGGTGGTAATGGACACCTATATTACCGACAAGGAGGTCAGAAAGGTTCGGGAGTTGCTGGAAAGTCCGGATATCCGCAAAGATGTGGTAGACAAGAATTATAAGCTGGCCAGCCGGTATTTTTCCTACGATGTACTGGAACAGAAACTGCGCACGGTAATGCTTAACTTCGGGATTGTGGATCCAAAGAAATAGTTCCCACTGAGGCAGTGGTAAAGCTCCGGGGCAAATGCTGCAATATAGGGACTCCTTCCCCCTGCATCGGTGCCAAATGGGTTTGCACTGTTCAAATCTCTTGTTTTCAAAAGAGAACTAGACTACATTTTCTGAATGAACCGACTTAATCAATTATTTCATCCCAGGAAGAAACTCCTTCTTCTGGGATTCCTTACCTTCTTGGTCATGCTCCCCTTGACCCGTACATACTCCCAGACATTCAGTCAGAACCACCGGTTATACCAAATTCAAACCCAATACTTCACCATTATATTTCCCGAAGCCTCGGGCAATTCAGCCATGACCCTTGCTGCCATGGCTGACGATGTCTACGCTGAGGTCGCTGATCTCCTGAATGTTCCCATGAATCTGCACCTGGATGTGGTCATAACCCCGGACTCCCAGGAATTGAATGGGTATTTTACCCCCTATCCATCGAACCGAATTGTCCTGTACGAGGCTCCAATACTCCCGAACAGCGGTTTTGCCCTGTTTAATGATACCTTGTACAAGCTGTTCCTCCACGAACTTACCCACGCGGTTTCCCTGACTATTCGCTCTCCCTTCTGGAACTTCCTGTCGCTGGTGGTAGGGGATTTTGTTGCACCTGCCCTATTTACCGCTCCGGGTAATTTTATAGAAGGAGTTGCCATCCTTTTCGAAAGCCTCGATGGGTACGGCAGAGCCCACGACACCGATTATCTTTCCATTATTCAACAGGATATCATCGAAAACCGGTTCATGACCTTTCACGAAACCGCATCGATCCGAAGCCCCTACCCCTTCGGCGCTTGGTATATATACGGGGCCGGATTTTCCCGGTATCTCCATGAGACCTATGGAATCCAGGCCTATGCCCAAATATGGAAAGAGTTTGGCAGCGGAAGGCCAATGAAGGATATTCTATTCATTCAGGGGGCATTCGAGCGGGCTTTCGGTGTTAATTTCGATTCAGCGTGGGAAGGTTTTCGACGCTGGATCAGTATTCAGACACCCGTGGTAACCGATGTTCGCCCCCTGACCACCGAGTTAGATCTTGTGCAGGGAATTACCGCCCGGGACAATTTTGTGTACTACGGAGGAATAGACGGTTTACACCAGTTCGATGTAACAACCCGAACTTCCCGACAGCTCGTCCCAATGGATACCTCCCTGAACCGGATCGACATTTCCCCCGATGGAACCCAACTCCTGCTCAGTGTCTCCCAAACCGGAAACCGGGGTCTCCCCCAAAGGGTCCTCAAGCTCTACGATTTGGAGAAACAAGGGTATCTGGACCGCAACCTTGCAGCCGGCCTGGCCGAAGCCGCCTTTGTTCCCCAGGGTATTGTTGCTGTTCGGGTTCGGGGCTATACAACAGACCTCATCCTCCTGGAAAACGGGACTGAACAGATACTCTTTTCAGGAACTCCGACCCAGGTGCCATCATTTCCCGGTTCCTTCCAGGACAACTGGATACATTTCCTTCTCCAGAATGAAGGTACCCATTACCTTGCCCGGGTACACATTCATTCCCGAGAGGTTCAGATCCTTCAAACATCCGAACCGGTAAACGGTATTCGCAACCTGAACATTCAACGGGGACATGTGGTATTTTCCTACGATAATGACCATACCCTGTTCAAATTAGGCCACCTTACCCGGGAAGGAATGAGCATCCAGACAACCCCGCTCTCCGGAGGGGTTCGGTTTCCAGCCCTGGTCAATTACCGGGGTACCCAAAACCCCGATATTGTGTATGTGGGAGCATTCTCCCGGGGACATACCCTCATGGAATTCCCCTGGAATAATGATGCTATTCATTTTAAACAGGTAGATACCCGGTGGATCCCCTTCAATCCCGGACCTCCTCCCTCCACAGTACAACAGGAATTTTCTCCCAGGAAGTATTACCCCATAACCGGAATTCTCCTGCCCCAGCTGCGCCTGCCCCGCCTTTATCTGGATGAGTTTGCTCAAACTCCTACCGACCTCATTCGGGGTGCAGGTTTTATGACCTATGCATCGGATCCTACCGAAACCCTGAGTCTGGAAACCGATGCCGCCTATATTTGGAATCCAGGTTTTGTTGATTTTGGAATAGGATTTACCACCGCTGCCTTCCCTTTTGACCTGAGTCTTGGACTGAGTGACCGGTTGTACCTGGCTAACGAACTTTTCCCCCAGACAGAGCGACAGCTAATCCCCTCCCTCTCCCTGTCGGGAGTTCACTGGTTTTTTCCCCAGCACAGGCGTTTTCAGTGGTCCATTACTACCAGAGCAATTTTTCCTGCAGCCGGCTTGCCTGAGACCAATCCCTATTCATGGGACTTCCAGAAACCCGTTCTTCCGGTTCGTGCTTCCATGGGATACAGTCAGTTTTCCGGAGGGGTCTTTCCTCCCTATAACCTTCGAGGATTTGGAATTACCTTAGGCTGGGAAGGATTTGGGGATTTCTCTGGAGAATCTCCTGAAATAGTTTCCTATATCAGAGGCAATTTAGACCTGGCTATTCCAATCATCGGAATGAGATCAGAAATTCGAGGCTACCAAGTACTTCACCCTGCCCTGGGCTTCCACCCCCTGGGTACCCTCCTTGGAGGAAGCATTTCTCCTGGACTGACTGAGCCCCAGCAAGCATATTCATCCTATGGATGGTATTCCGGAGATGTCAGCCCGTATTTTTTAAAATCCGACACATCAGCCGGATTCCGTTTCGATATTTCTACACCGGTACCCGGGAATGTGTATGTTCGCCACGGATGGATCAGGGCAGGCTATAGAAATGCCTTGGTGAATGCCGATTATTTGGACTCAGTGTATGTTCGAACCGGTTATACCTTTTACCTGGGACACCTGGGCACCCTGGAGCGGATTCCCTTTACCCTGGGCATTGAACTGGAACAAACCTTCCGGGACCCGGTGGCAAATGCTGTTTTTTACCGGATAATTTTTGAATGAGTATGCAAAAACCATTGAAATACCCAGTTCTTCCTGATAGGTTCTGCCCATGATAAGCACTACACATCCAGAAGCTCCATACCAGGCTTTCATCTTTGACCTGTACGGAACCCTTTTGGACATACAGACGGATGAGCAGTCCCCAGCCTTCTGGGAGAAGCTGTCCATGCATTTTCGGTACAACGGTGCACGCTGGGGAGCCCAGGAACTGAAACAAGCTTACCACCACAGGGTTACCCTGCACCTTTCCCAAAAGAGTTACACCCCCTGGCCCGACACCCCCCTGGAACCGGTTTTTGCCGACCTGTTCGAGGAAAAGGGAGTCACACCCCAGAACAACCTTCTGGAACACACCACCCGTTTTTTCCGCATTTTGTCTACCCAGTATATTTTCCTCTATCCCAATACTATTCCTACCCTGGAAGCTCTGGTCCAAAAGGGGAAGGATCTTTACCTCCTGTCCAACGCCCAGGGAGGCTTTACCCGACCGGAGCTGGATTCCCTAGGACTAACCCCCTTCTTCAAGGAAATATTCATTTCCAGTGAGAAGGGCCGGAGCAAACCCGATCCCGGCTTTCTCCTGGGGCTTTTGCAACAGGAAGAAATTGACCCATCCCGGGCAATCATGACCGGGAACGACCTTACCACCGACATACAAATTGCCTATTCCTGCGGTATCCACAGTGCCTACCTTCATACAAATCACAGCAGGGATTCCTGGCTCCAGGATGCACCGGAGATTGCAACCCATATTATTCCCGATGGAGATATTCAGCACCTTCTGTCCCTGGTATAAACAACAAGCTTCGATGCACTGGCAGAACTTTTCAGAAATTTTCCTTGATCCACCGGGACCATGCCGGTAAGCTTAAACCATGAAAACGGTAATTACTGGTATTTCTACCACGGGACTCGTCCCTGTAATTAAGCTTGATTCACCAGATCAGGCAGTACCCCTTGCCCAGGCTCTGCTTCGAGGCAATTTGCCCCTTGCAGAAATAACCTTCCGTACCGATGCTGCCGAACAGAGTATTACCCGCATTGCCAGGCAGTTTCCCGACATGCTCCTTGGAGCAGGCACGGTTATAACCCTGGAACAGGCCAGACGGGCCATTGCTGCCGGCGCCAGATTTCTGGTAAGCCCGGGATACGATGATGAAATAGCCGATTTTACCCTGACAAATGACATCCCCTTCTTCCCGGGGGTAGTAACACCCACCGAAATCCAACGGGCACTAAAAAAAGGTCTTACCTCCCTGAAATTCTTCCCTGCCGAACCTTCTGGCGGCCTGGGGATGTTGAACGCCCTGAGCGCACCCTTTCCCCAGGTTATGTTTTTCCCTACCGGAGGTGTTTCCCTGGGGAATATGCAAGACTACCTGAGGCATCCCAGGGTTCTTGCTGTCGGGGGAAGCTGGATGGTACCACCTAAGGCAATTGCCCAGGGAAACTGGGATGAAATTACCCAGCTGAGTTCCCAGGCTGTACGGTTGGTGGACGAAATTCGAAACAAGAATTAAACCAGGCAGGAGTAAAGCATGATCGTTCTGGACAAAAAGAAAACCGCTGAAACAGGTGAGTATCTGAAAAAAAACCTGACATCTTCCACACCGGATTTTGAAACTGCCAGGGATATTGCCCGAAATGTTCTGGGCTGTACCATACAGAAGCCCAATACAACCCAGCTAGGTTTCTATGTTCCGGCGGCTCAGGATGCCAGCCTGCTCCAGGTGGAATTCCTGAGCCCTCCCCCGGGATACACTGCTGAGAACATTCGAAAAGAAGGACAGGTTTGCCGGTTTACCCGCACCCTGGTACCCGTTGAACAGTTCGGAGATTTTGTTTTCGGTTCGTACACGGGAGTATCAATCGGTACCAAGACTACCCTGGGTTCCCTGTACACCCTTCTTTACACCACAAAAAACGGAACAGTCCACCGAATCAAGGATCCTCTTGCCCAATCCATGCCCCTGGGGGTCATTGCACCACCGGAGGTTTACGACATCCGGTCAATGCTGGAAAACCGCAAAGACCTTTCCTACTTCAGTACCTATTTCAAGACTATATTTCCCGATGGTTCCTACCGTGCCCGGGACATCGGCTCGACCCTGGAAATACACGTGCAAACCGCTACCTCCGAAGGTACCCTTGCAGCCCTGACCAGGATGTACCGAAGCATTGGACAAAAAATCCAGACTGCCATTGACGAAGGATCTGGCAGCTCTTTCGAGTATCTCAGCCCCGCTGAACAAAACTTTGTCGGTTACGACAGTATAGAGCTCATGCCCGAGGTCCCTCAGGCCGAGCGGAACTCCCGGGGAACCGGGGAATTCTTTACAATTCTTCAGGATGGAGAACGTGAACTGGAAGTACGGCTGAAAAAGCCAAATATTCAGGGATGGGGTTACGATGTGGTCATATACGGCACAGCTGCAGTAAATCCATCCCTTTTGGAAACCTGTAGACCCGATGAGTTTTTGGAGTTCATTGAGACCCTCCATACCATGCCCCACAAGCCAATAGGCCTTTGCCTGGACTCGGTGCTCGGTCACGCTGATTTTCAGGGTGGTCAGTTGCTGGCGACCTACGATAAACCAAGTCCTTCCGACGACATAAAATATACTCACTCCCAGTACCTGAAAGGTTCGAACATGTACGGCCGGGACGTCAACTACGGTCATCCGGTTATTCGGGCTATTCTCCTGGAAATGTACCGCAGGAAAAACAATTTCGGTGTTGACTCTATTCGGGTGGATGGGGGACAGGATTTTGTTCAGGACATAGACCCGGTAACCGGATTGAAAATACAAGACGATGATTTCCTTCATTCCATGTCCACGGTGGTCCAGGAAATCCCAAGAGCCAATGACTCCCCCCTGATCAGAAGACTGGATATAAACATTGAGGATGGCCGGCCATGGCCCGATGACCTGAACTGGATATATAACTCATCCTACCTCTGCCATGTTTTCGATCGGCACCTCCCCTTCGGTGACCGTACGAAGCAGTGGAGCCCCCTGATTTTTGCCCACAATGTTCACGCAAAAATGAAGTGGTTCTTCACCAAATGGGACAAGTTCAAGGACGTGTTTAAGGAAGGGGAACACTGGATTATCGGGAACTCTACCCACGATAACGCCCGCTACTTCTACCGCATGGTCAGCCCGCGACCCGCCAGGGAATACGAAGCAGGCATGCCCTTCGATGATTTTTATACCGATACCCTGGGATCCACCCTCCCGGAAACCGCTCAGAATGCCCTGAACAACGGAGCATTGAGTGCGGTAAACCTGGGTATACTCCCCGGATCACCTATGTTCTTTGTAAATTCCACCTTCCGGACACCCTGGCTGTTTTTTCGAGATGTGGATGACGAATATGACCTGAAGGTGGTGGCCGACGAGGGAGGACGTTTTCTCCAGTGGTATGTGGATAGGGATCTGTATAACCAGCCCGACACCTTTACCCGAATGAAAGCCCTGGGATTCACTGCCCTGGAAAGCCTAACCCATGGAGAAAACGGATTTCTGGATGTCCTGTTCAAAAAACT
>SKVS01000035.1 GCA_007129335.1 Spirochaetaceae bacterium | reverse complement strand
CATAAAAGAGTCCTAAAACAAATGACATAACAAGCTGGAGGGGATGGTAGTACAGGGTAAAGGGATCTATGGTAAATCCAATATGGGCCAGGGCAAAAATGACCGCTGCGTAGAGATTACTGTAGCTCACCAAACCCTTGAACAATCGTCCGGAAATGAACAGACCAAAAATAACCATGGCAAAGGCCCGGAAAATCAGTTCCTCAGCTGGTCCTGAAAGCAACAGTTGAAAACCAAGGTATCCAGTTACATTCACTGCGGTCATGGGGAAGGGAAACGGTTGAAAGCTGCCTGCTAATAGAACGATAATGTGATTAACCAGCGAACCAATGCCAAAAATTATGGTAAATTTTTTCAAATACCTTAAGCCCGTAGCTTTGTTCCCCAGTCCGAGTTTGAAGTCGATAGGCTCAGACTCCCTGCTCTTTGCAAAAGCCCGGAGTATGCCGATAAAAAACAGGAAAAATGCTGCCTGGGTAATGTGGCGTACAGTAATCCGGGCAAAGGCTGCATCCGGATCAAAGGACTGGTAGGAAAAAACATCCGCAATGACCCCGGCAATTCGGGGAATGCCCAATAAGAGGCCAGTCAACATCAGCAGTCCTAAGGTTTTTTTCAACTTCTCCATCAGCTTTTACTCCTTCATGTCCTTCATGTCCTTCATGGAGAATCCCATGGTTGATTCTCAATACGTAGTATAAATGCCTGAGAATGTACTATTATACACCAATGGACGAAATTTCCGAACACCGAAATATCCACCATGGTTTCATTGTCCATTCCTGGTTGTTTAAAGGAGAGCTTCGGATTACCGGAAGGCTGACCTCCGGGGAGAGCTTTGCAGCGATTATCAAGGCTCCGCAGAAACTGTGGTTCACCGATCGGGGTTCAAATCAGCACTCCTATGCCGCGGATTTGCTCCGGGAGCAAGAGCAGGCCGTCTTGTCCGACGAAAACAATCATATCAATCAATCCAATAAAACCAAACATTCTAATGGAACAGCACACAAACAAAACTCTGTAAACCAGCATTGGACAACGTTTTCCGGAAAACCCCTCCTTCAGGTCCCCTCTTCCGGGCCCAATCGCTTTCCCTCTGGGTTAAATTTGGTGGATGAGTTACTACTCAGCCGGGGAATCCGGGGACAGGTGGAAATCCACGGCCAACCACAGCAAGGAAAGCGGGTAGACCTGGTGTTTATGAATCCCCACCTTGTTTCCTGGAATTCTACCACAATTGAACCCCGGCTTACCTGGGCGGCGGTGGATATAGAGACCGATCGAGAGGGTAGAGTCCTTGCAATATCCCTGGTTCAGGATGCCCGGCAACAGGTTTTCTTCATTGGCCCAGAGGTAGATCACCCTGATGTCCAGGCTCATTCAACCGAGCAGGAAGCCCTGGTTGCCTTTGCCCGCACCCTGGTGGAGTGGGATCCCGATGTTATTACCGGTTGGAATGTAGCTGATTTTGATTTTTCTGTGCTTGCCAAACGATACGAGCTTTTTAGGATTCCCTTCGAGGCCGGAAGGGCCCAGGGGGAACCTGTTCAGGTTCGTCAGACCCCCTCGGGCATGGTTCGGGTTGTGGTGCCCGGGCGGCAGGTGGTGGATGGCATGCGGATTGTTCGGGGTTCGGGCCGGCGGTTCGATGATCAACGACTGGAAACCGTTGCCCAGGAGATTCTTGGCCGGGGCAAGCTGGTCGAACAGTCCGGTGAGGAAAAAATGCAGGAGCTTGAGCGCTTGCGCAAGGAAAGTCCCCTGGAATTTTGCTTGTACTGTATGGAAGATTCCCGCCTGGTTCTGGATATTCTGTCTACTACCGGGCTGGATTTTCTGACCCAGGCCCGGGCAGGGCTGACCGGGATTTCCCTGGACTTAGCCTGGACCAGCATTCCGGCCTTTGAGCAGGTCTACGCCCTGGAGCTGCTAAATCGCAGCATCCTTCCTCCTCAGAGAGAGGAGGGCTTGCAGGTAACAGGAGCTGCGGGTGGTACGGTGCTGGATCCTACCCCGGGTTATTTCCACAATGTTATGGTGTTCGATTTTCGCAGCCTGTACCCATCGATCATGCGCACTTTTACTATTGACCCCCTGGCTTACCACCGCACCCCTCAGCTGGAACCTCATGAACTAATCGGAACCCCGCCTGCGGGTCTTCAGGGCAGGGCATGGGAGTCTCCCAGGCAGCCGAACATTTCCAGTCATCCTGACCAGACCGAACCGAAAATCGACATGGTCTATGAAAACAGTCCCAACTCGCGATTCCTGACCGCTCCCAATGGTGCCCGTTTTGCCAAGGAAGGTGGAATTCTTCCTGCCCTATTAGCCCGCTACTTCGATGACCGCCAGGCTGCCCTGGATCGGGGCGATGAGACCGGAGCTTACGTGTACAAAATTCTGATGAACTCGTTCTACGGAGTCCTCGGTTCAGCAGGATGTGTGTACGGCCGCAGCGAACTGGCTGGGGCAATTACCGGTTTTGGCCGGATGTGTCTGCATTTTGCCCGGGATTTTTTCCAGACCAGGGGCATGATTGTTCTGTACGGCGATACCGACTCGGTATTCGTCTATGCCCGGGGAAAGGATATGTCCGCAGAATGCTCTGGCCTGGCAGATCAGCTTAACAAGGAACTTACCCGGCAAATCCATGAAAATTATGGGGTGCAGAGCAAAATCCAGATCCGCTTCGACACGGCTTATTCCCGATTCCTTCTGCCCAAACTCCGGTCTGGTGGACCCCAGGATGGGGAATTGACTATTCGGGGCCGAGCCAAGGGTTATGCCGGCCTGAACAGAAAAAATGGGGAGGTGGAAATTAAGGGAATGGAAGCCGCCCGAAGCGATTACACCGCCTTGGCGCAGGAATTTCAGACCCGCTTGTTTGGTTTACTGTTCGGCGATGGTGAGTACTGGGAAATTGAACAATACATTCGATCGGTGCTGACTGATTTATTTGCCGGAAAGCTCGATGACAAACTGGTTTACCGCAAGGTCTTACGCCGTCCTGCCCGGGAATACACCGCCAATGTTTCGCCCCAGGTTCGGGCAGCCCGAATGTTGGGCTGGACCTATCAGCGGGGCAGGGTATCTTACCTGATGACTCTTGCAGGTGCTGAACCGGTTGGCCGTACCACAGCCGCAGTGGACTATACTCATTACGTGGAACATCAACTCAAGCCCATTTGGCTCAGCATTGCTGAGGCAGCCGACCTGGGAGACCGACTGGTGAATCCTGCAACCTGGGCCGAAATTATTGGAAAAAGGACACTCATGTCCATGAATCCCCTGGATGATCAATTGGAACTGGGGTTGTAAGCGGGATCTTGCTGAATTTCTGCTGCTTCTCTTGATAGGGCAAACCCAGGTCAATGAAAGTTGCTGCGAGACTATAGATTCAAAGCCATAAGCGACCTGGTTCTCCTAAGGTTTATGTATTTTTCAGTTTCAATATTCGCCTAAGCATTTGCCCTATTTCTCTTGACAAAAGGTAATAAAAAGTAATACCTTTCGCTTGTGGAAAAAGCACCCATCACAGATAACCATCCAACTACCTTGGAGCTTAAGAATCTCTCCTTTTCCTACCCCGGGGTTCCGGTGTTTCAGGACATCAATTTAAACGTCCAGCTCCAGGGCTTGAGTCAAGTGGTCGGTCCTAACGGGGGCGGTAAATCCACCCTGGCAAAACTCATGCTCGGTCTGAATGACCCTCAGGTCGGTAAGGTGCAGGTCCTGGGCTGTGAACCAGCCAGGGCAGCCGGATCGGGACTGATCGGCTATGTTCCCCAGCACACGCTTTTTGATCCCCACTTTCCGATTCGGGTGGTGGATGTTGTCCTGTCCGGCAGACTGAAGCGAGCCTGGGGTCCCTACAGCAAGGAGGATCGACGAATTGTGCAGGAAACCCTGGAAGATTTAGGGCTGCAGAATTTAGCAGAACGGGGTTTTTCTGCCCTGTCCGGGGGACAGCGTCAGCGGGTTTTGGTGGCCCGGGCCCTGGTTGGTCAACCAAAAATCCTGTTGCTCGATGAACCTACAGCGAATATTGACTTTGAATCGGCCCGGAATCTGGAGGCCTACATCCGCACCCTGAAGGACCGGATCAGTGTCATTTTAATTACCCATGATTTTGATTTTCTGACCAGCTCGGTAGACCGGGTCATTTGCGTGAACCGGAATATTCACTTGCACGAATCGGGCCAACTGGATGCCGACGGACTGCGCCGCTTGTTCAGCGGCCACTTTCATGCTTTAGGTGAGGCGGGGTGTCAACATGATTGAGTTTTTCCAGGCCCTGGCCAACCCAGCGGTTCCTTTTTTACTCTATGCAGTCCTGGCCGGCGCGCTTGCGGCACCGGCATTCGGAATAATCGGCTCCTATGTGGTGGTAAACCGCATTTCCTACCTTGCCGGGGCCATCAGCCATTCGGTTCTGGCAGGGATTGGTCTTAGCCTCTTGCTCCGCCACCGTTTTGGCATAACTGTGCTTACCCCATTCTGGGGTGCCTTTATTGCGGCAATTATCTCGGCCCTAATAGTTGCCTGGGCCAGTCGGAAAAAAACCGACCGGACCGATTCGGTCATTAGCATTGTCTGGTCCCTGGGGGCGGCAATTGGAGTCATTTTCCTGGCCTGGACTCCGGGTTTTGTAGATCCTATGGCCTACTTATTCGGAAACATCCTGTTGCTTTCACCGCAGGATCTGATTGGAATGTTGATTCTCGATGGGGTAATCCTGGGAACCGCCCTGCTGTTCTATCCCCAATTCATGGCCATGTCCTTCGATGACGAGTTTGCCCAGGTCCGGGGAATGCCCACGGACTTTCACCGGACCCTCTTGCTGGTTCTGACCGGTGCAACAGTGGTGCTTTTGGTCTCAACGGTGGGCATTGTTCTGGTCATAACCCTGTTGACCCTGCCGGCAGCGGCTGCGGGTTTCTTTTCCCGCACCCTGCGGTCCTTGATGATCGGCGCAAGCCTGATCGCCCTTGGGGTAACCTTTTTCGGTATTGCCCTTTCCTATGTATTCGATTTGCCCTCCGGGGCTGGAATTGTGCTGTGCGCCATTGGGGTGTACAGTCTGGCCCGGGCCGTTCATGGCATCGGGGTAAAATTAAACCTAAGGAGTTTTGCATGAAGAAGATTCTTCTGCTCGCAGGTCTCGTTTTCGCCTTTTCGGCTTGTGCAACCGATCGGGATTATCACGATCACGATCACGATCACCACCATGGACACGATGGTCACGGACATGATCATCACGGACATGATCATCACGATCACCACCATGATCACCAGCATGGAATGGCTGATGGCCGGCTGCTGGTAGCAACTGCAGACGGAACCCTGTGGCTTTTCGATGCCCACGATGGGGATGAAATAGCCCATTTCGATAATGTTCTGTCCGAAGGCTCCATTGCGGTGTATGGCAATTTCACCGGTGAACTGGGTTATGCAATTAACCGGAACACCCACCAGGTGGCAATCATCCATTCGGGACAAAAGCTGGAAGAGCACGACGGACATGAGGATCTGGTATTTATTGATCCATCAGTTCTGGGGATTTTTACCGAAGGATTAAGACCTACCCACTTCAATACCACCTTAGGTCGTTCAGCAATTTACAACGACCAATCGGGAAATTTGACTATTTTTGATGAGACAACACTCATGTCCCAGGGGATTGCTGCATCCGCTTCCTTTGCAGGGGCTGAGGTGGATCATGGAGCCATGGTTCTTCTTCACGACCGCATGTTGGTAGGGTATTTGAACCAGGCCCGGGTGGATGTCATGGATTATGAGGGAAATGTGAGTCAGGTTATTGAAAATGCACCCCGACTCCACGGTCAGGCCCGAATTGGCCGGCACTCCATCTTCGGTCTGTCTACCGGCGTAATGGTCATTGAGCAGCGGGGGAGCAATTTCGAAGCTACTACTATTCCTAATCCAGCTGGTTCTCCGGAAAATGCCCGGGTTGGCACGGTCTATGGTCATCCGGTTCGGGATTTCTTTGTAGGAAATTTTGGTCAGGGACTTGCTCTGATCGATCCTGTTGCCAAGACCTTTACTCCCTTTGATCTTCCCACCATGCCCTGGAGATTCGGTTTCGACCGAAGCGGAGAATACATTGTAGTTCTCGGCCGGGACGGTATCCTGTATGCACTGGAAATAGAGGATGATGGGGATCTGCACATTCATTCACAGGTACAGGTGGTCGAGCCCCATAATCCTGATGCACCCGCAGGTTCTGCTATTCCTGTACTCGTATTAGGTTCCAAAATTGCCTATGTTTCTAACCCGGCTGCCCGAACCATCCTTGAGGTTCATCTTCATGATGGGGATATTGAAGCAGAGTTTGTTGTACCTGCAGCAGCAAGCATAACCGGTATGGTTCTGCTGGTAACCGATGGGATCGTTCATTAATGCTTGAATTTCCTATCCTTAAAGTTTTCAAACGAAACAGAGGTGGCCGGGTTCTTCCGGTTGCCTTGTTTTTTTTACTGCTGTTTCTGACTTTTGTTCCTGTCCATGCAGGTGGACAAGCAGGACAAGAGTCTGCAGGTCAAAGTCAGCCGGTGGTTTATGCCAGTGTGCCGCCCCAGGCCGACATCATCCGGCGCATAGCTGGGGATTTTCTTGATGCCCGCTCAATTATCCAGCCCGGGCAGGATGCCCATACCTTTGACCCCAGTCCCCGGGAGGTTCAGCGCCTTGCCAGTGCCAGGGCCATTTTTCGCACCGGTTTAGAATTTGAGGATGCCATTCTGACATCTCTGCAGCGAACCAGCAGAAATTTGCAGGTTGTAGATCTACGCCAGGGAATAACTATGCGTCAGCTGGAAGCTCATTGGCACGATCCATCGGTCCCCCATGCCCACGCGGAGGGGAATCCCGACCCCCATATTTGGCTTGGTCCCCGGGAGGTTGCTGTTCAGGCCGGAACCATTCGCTCGGCTCTGCTGGAATTATTCCCGGAACATCGTTCGAGTATTGAGCAGGGATATGCAGGTTTTATGGATGAGCTGTCCCGGATAACCAATCAACTCGATGAACTCCTTGGAGGTCTGTCTGGAAAGGCAGTGCTGGTGTACCATCCGGCCTTTGGTTACTTGACCGACACCTATGGTATTCAGCAACTGGCCATTGAAGCCGGAGGCAGGGAGCCTAGTCCCAGACTCTTACAGCAGACCATCGAAAAAGCTCTGGCTGCGGGGGTACAGATCATTTTTACCCAGCCTGAGTACGAGCAGACCGCCGCCAGGGCTGTTGCCAGGGCAATTGGCGCAGAAATTGTAGTTGTTACCGATTTGGATGAGAACTGGTCGGACCTCATGCTGTCCATTGGCCAGGCTCTGTCCTTAATTGGTATTGACTAGTCAGACTGGTCAGAATAGACTATTCACTGAGGTAATACTATGAGTACCTGGTCATTACAAGAGGCTAAGGCCCGTTTCAGTGAATTAGTGAACACCTGTCTGAATCAGGGGCCGCAGTTGGTCACCCGTCATGGCCAGCCTGCGGTTGTGCTTGTACCGGCCTCAGAATATGAGAGCCTGGTGCGTCCCAAAACCAACCTGAAAGATTTTTTTCTTGAAGCTCCCCGGGTACATTTGACTATTGACCGGTCAGCCGAGTCTGGCCGGGGGGTTGAACTTTGATCCTTCTTGATACCTGTGTAGTAGCAGAAGTTCTTAAGCCCGATCCCTCAGAGGCTGTTCTTTACTGGATAGAGTCCCTTGCTGAAGATCGGGTCTACCTGTCTGCCTTGGTAATCGGGGAATTGCAAAAAGGCGTTACCTTGCTGGAGCCGGGAACAAAACGGAGTCTTTTGGAATTGTGGTTGGAACAACTGACCCATCGGTTCCAGGGACGCATTCTTCCCTTTGACCAGGATTGTGCACTGGTCTGGGGACGTATGGTAGGGGTTCTG
>SKVS01000285.1 GCA_007129335.1 Spirochaetaceae bacterium | reverse complement strand
TTCAGGCCGGTAATGAGTCGACGGATTGTTCCCACGTTCCGAATGTCGTTTGCCGGATCGGCAACGTAGCGCATTCCCTCAACAAAGTCCTGGGCTGTAACAACGAATTCGGTCTTTTCCCCTTGGGAGTTTACCCAGGGTACATCCCGGCGAAGGTTGAAGGTCCACACGGTAAAGTCATCGTTGTGGGTCCAGTTTTCCGCAAGGGAGGGAACGAACCGGCCGAACCGATCATTTTCCACCAGGCCGTCCATGGTGTTGGCTGCTACCCGTTGGGCTGTGGTGTCCAGCAACAGGAAGTAGTTGAGGGTTTGGGCCTCAGTTGTGTACGTGGTGTTATACCGTTGTAAAGCCTCGGTTCTCCGACCGCAGCTCACAACGAGCATCGATGCACTAAGCACCAGAATCATGGCAAAGAGCAGTTTCCTATTCATCGCCGCCTCCTTGAATAAAAAGATGATTCAGGATTGGGCGATAAACGGAATTTCACAAGGCAGTGATTGTACGTAACTATTCTACGTAGTTTCCCCAGGGGGTGTTATGGCAGAATATTCCCGGCGGCCATGTAGATTTGGTACCATTCTTCCCTGCTCAGGTTCACATCGGGGGCTGCCAGGCAATCTTTCAGGCGTTTCACTGAGGTAGTGCCGGTAATGGGCTGCATCTTCGCTGGGTGTCTGAGGATCCAGGCCAGGGACAGGGTGGTTTTGCTGACCCCATGGTTTGCTGCAATAGTATCCAAAACCCTGTTCAGTTCGGGAAACTTGGGGTTGTCCACGAACACCCCTTCGAAGAAACCGTACTGGAAGGGTGACCAGGGTTGAATAGTAATATCCTTCAAACGGCAATAATCCAGAACGCTCCCGTCCCGGTTTATCCCTCGGTCATCGAGCATGTTTACATGAATTCCCTGACTTATCATGGTGGCATTGGTAATGCTCAGTTGCATTTGGTTCGCAGCTATGGGTTGGTTGAGCCATTTATTTAAGAGTTCTATTTGCATAGGGTTGTGATTTGAAACACCGAAATGCCGTACCTTTCCTGCTGATTCCAGTTCATCGAAGGCCTGGGCCACCTCTTCGGGCTCCATGAGGGCATCGGGGCGGTGTAGCAGGAGGACATCCAGATATTCGGTATTCAGCCGCTGTAAAATTCCGTCCACCGAAGAAAGTATATATTCCTTGGAAAAGTCATAGCTCATACTGGGACGTATTGCGCATTTGGACTGGAGAATCATGGTTTCCCGGACCCGGGGATTCATGGATATTGACTTGGCGAAAAGCTCCTCACAGCTTCCCTGTCCGTAGATATCCGCATGGTCAAAAAAGTTCGCACCCCCTTCCATGGCTGTTTCAATGAAAGTACGAATATCCGGTTGGGACATTGAGTTGATTCTCATGCATCCTACCGCAACGCGGGGTATGGTTAAGGAAGTGGTTCCAAGTTTCTGGGTTTTCATAAAGCGGTTCTCCTTCGCACATCAGTGCTCTACCTTGGAACAGTAGTGACGAAGGCCCCTTCTGGTCAATCCATTTTCAGTACCTTGTTGACTAATTCAACCTTGTTCTGAACTCCCGCTTTTTTGTACAGGTTCGCAATATGTTTTTCCACGGTTCGAACCGAAATACCCAGCTCTGCCCCAATTTCCTTATTCAGTTTTCCCTGTACAAGGAGTTCCAGAATTTCCTGTTCTCGAGGGGAGGTATCCAGGATCTGGTGCATTTGGGATCGTTTGCTGACCTTGTCCTGATAAAGGTCCCGGGCGGTGCGCAGGGGCTTTAAGCTTTCAGCAATTCTTTGCTGGACGCTTTCTATGAGCATGGATCTTCTTCGCTCCTGTCCCGAAAGCCTGGCCTCAATTCTGCCGATCAGATCCTTGGCTCGGAATGGTTTGGGAATGAAGTCCATGGCCCCTTGGTTGAAACTCTGGAAAAATTCTTCCTGATCCCCCTTGGCGGACAGGAAAATAAAGGGAACCGAACGCCATTCGGTGGTTTGCAGCCGCTCAAGCAGTTCGTGTCCGTTCATGCCATCCATCATAATATCCGATACGACCATGTCCGGCAGGGGAAGGGAATCCATAATATCCAGGACTTCTTCCCCCGAAGTGGCAAAGAAAAGATTAAACCGTTGCCCCAGGCTCTGACCAAGAAAGCGCAGCATATCTGTATCATCATCCACAAGCAACAAGGTTAACCTGTCTGGATCCATTGGGGTGTTTTCCGGCTTGGGAGGAGGGGGCATACGGAATCGGTAGGGTCTGTTCCGGCTAGCCGGAGCTTCAGAGACCGGGGTCCAGTCTTCTTCGCCTGGGTTTTCCTGAGAAGATTGTTGTCCTGCCCGGGGAAATACTACGGTGAAACAGCTGCCTTCGCCCGGGGTAGATCGAATGTCCAGGGTGGTTCCCATGGATTCCAGAATAGTTCGAACGATGTACAGTCCCATGCCAATCCCCTGCAGATGCTGTTTGGGATGGCTCAGTTGGAAAAAGGGATCACACAGGGATTCCAGTTGATCCGATCCAATTCCGGGACCCGTGTCCCGGACCGTGAACTGAATTCCTGCAGGCACATGCTTACCTTCGATTGTCAGCTCCCCACCCCGGCGGTTGTACTTTATTGCATTGTCTACCAGATTGTTGACCACCCGTTCCACTGCCAGAGGATCTCCTGCAATTGGTAAATCCTCCTGGCAGTCTACCTGGAGTTTTAGGTCGTACAATCGGGCTGACTCGGTAAGAATAGGCAGTTTCGGCATTATGATTCGGTTCAAATCCACGACCTGGTCGTGGTTGTAATAATCGGAATTTTTCCGGATTTTTTCGGTGTCCAAATAGTTCACCATGTCCCGGACGAGTTTATCCACATTGTCTTTTACAATGAGTAAATCTCCATCCCGGGGGTGGGTTTCAATATAGCGATCCAGGTAATTTTGTATAAAGGTCAGGGGAGTTTTGGTTTCGTGGGCAAGATTAATGAAGAACCGGGATTTCTTCTGAAGCACCCCTTCCAGGTCATCCTTTGCCTGGAGCAGTTCTTTCGTTCTTTCCTGGACCACTGCCTCTTGTTCCCGAATAATTCTTTTATGCTGTCTTCCCCGAATATAGATAATGGTGTACACCCCCGAAACAAAGAACACTCCGTACAGGCTAAGCATGTACCACTGCAGGAAAAAGGGGTAGCGAACAAGAATAGTTACTTCTTCCGGTGGGTATGCCCAAACACCCCCGGGATTTGAGGATCTCAGCTGGATTTTATGGGTACCGGGAGAGAGGTTGGAAAAAAGCAGTTCCCCCGTTGATCCAATTTCAGTCCAGTCGTTCTGGTGAGTAAAGCGGTAGCTATACCGAATAGAGTCCGGTTGGAGGTAGTCGAAGGCTGTCAGCCGTAATACAAGGATACGGTTACCCGGTTCGAGTACTACCTCTTGGCCGGGCCGGTACAAGTTCGATTCCCTATCCAGGGTATCAAATATTTCAATGGCTAATCGGGGGTTGGTTATTCTGTCTCTGACCTGGGACGGATCAACCCGGGCAATTCCTTCGGTCGACCCGAACAGGAGCATTCCCCTGTGGTCTTTTGCTACAGCGAGGGGATTGTAGATTAATCCGGGTAAACCGTCTTCTAATCCGAACGAGGTAATAAAATTGTCGCCCAGGCGGAGCCGGCCAATACCCCGAATAGTTGAAAACCACAGGCTGTCTCTGTGGTCAAGGGCAAGGGATTTTATAAGGTCCGAGGGAAGGCCCTGCCGTTCGGTAAAACGGGTAAACACCATATCCCGGGGATTCCAATGGACAAGTCCCCCCTGTTCAGGAGCGAACCACCAGGTTCCGTCGGGTTGGGCAGCCAGTACCGATGCCTGGAAGGCAAATTCCCCGGGTACAACCGGGGTAAACTCCAGGGTTCTTCGGTGAATCAGCTGGGCCGGCTCTCCCCGGAGTCCCAGAATTATGTGGTCCGTATTGAAATCCGCAATATGGTGTACAGCCCAGCTGGCAATACGGGTAGGGCTGGGCGATTCGGGATCGAGCCATCGAATAGTTCCAACCGTGGGATTATACCGGCCAAGACCCCGGTTTTCCGAACCCATCCACAGTATGCCATCCACATCTACATGGAGTACCGTAATAATACCTTCGGTCAAAAGGTCTATGCGGGGATTCTGGAGATCTGTCGGATCGATCAGGAATAGTCCCCGGTCGGTGCCTGCTGCAAGGGTAGAACCGAGAAAGGCCATATCGTATCCTATTCCCTGTTCCAGTATTGGGTATAAGGTACCATTTTCAGCAGAGTAATGAATGCCCTGGAAGCTCCCGACGAACATTCCCCGGTTTCCCGGAAGGATTGACCTGACATCATTGCGTAAGGGAATGTCCCGTTCGGTGCCTCCAAACCGCTCCGGAGTGAATACCGGTTGAATATACCGGTTCAATCCATCCCGGGTGCCTATCCAGACTATTTCACTTGAGTCCTCAATAATGGTATGGATTCTGGAATTGCTCAAGGATCTGCGATCGTTGGGATTATGGAAAATACGGGTGAAGCTCCCATCGTACCGGTTCATCTTGTTAAGGCCATCGGTTGTACCGATCCAAAAGTTTCCCGAGCTGTCTTCCAGCATGGAACGGACCGTATTGTTGCTCAGACTCTTTTCATCGTCCCCTTGGTGGACGTACCGATGAAACTGGCCGGTTGAACGTTCAAAGCGGTTTAGTCCCCCTCCTGCGGTTCCAATCCAGAGGGTGCCTGACCGATCCAGGTAAAGGGAGAAAATATCGTTGCTGGAAATGGACCGGTTGTTCTGTGGATCGTGGGTATAGTGAATGAACCTGTTCTGGGAAGGAATGAACCTGTTCAGGCCGCCACCATCGGTGCCAATCCAGATATCCCCATTTACATCCTGAACAATCGGCCACACATTGTTGTGGGTCAGTCCGTCCCTGCTGTCAGAACTGGACTGGGTATAGGTTGTCAGGGACCGGCGATCCGGGGAAATCCGCATAATTCCCCCCTGACTCGTGCCGACCCACATGGCCCCATCCCGGTCTTCCATGAGTCCCCATACCCTGTCATCCGAGAGGACCAGCCCGGTGGTGGAGCTGTGGGAATTCAAAACAGCAAAGGTCCCTCCGTAGGGATCCAGAATGCCGATACCTCCGCCATTGGTACCTACCCAAATAAGCCCTGTATGATCCTGGACAAGACTGGTAACATAATTATCCGGAAGACTGGTGGGGTCATTGTCCCGGTGTTTGAATTGGCGGACTGTTTTTCCGTCGTACCGATTGAGTCCGTTCGATGTACCCACCCAAAGGTATCCAATATTGTCTTCCAAAAGAGCGTAGATCCGGCTATGGGAAAGACCGTCTTCCAGACCTATTCTGCTGAATGACGGACCTGTATGGGACCAAAGCCCGCTGGAGGTATGGATGAGAAGGATAGCAAGAATGCCCAGTCGTTTTATCACGGGTTGTTGGGAGTCAGGGTTACAGGATGGAAGGAGAATCCAACTTTTTGAAAGCTTATAGAACCCTCGCTGCTGTAGTACCCCCGGCTTGTTTTGATATTGTTGTAAAACCGCAGTTCGAATCCCGGCATGGGTTGTTCTGGTTTCCCCGTTCCTCCGTCACCCACGAGGAAGCTCCTTACATAACCAAGATCTCCCTGTTTCCAGAGATTGTCGAAATCATTATCCAGGAGTTCCCTGCCCAAAAAGTCCCGCAATGTTCCATGGGGAGAAAGCACTCCTGAAGCGACTGGTCTATGGGTATCCAGGCTCTCGTCTCCCCAGGTTTCATTCTTCTGGGGAAAACTGCACAGGTCGGTGTCCCGATTGTATTCATCTCCCGGCTCAATATACGATAGTTCGTAGGGATAGGGCCCCTCATCCAGAACCCGTACAATATAAACACCACCCTTTCCTGCAACCTGAATTTTTGGCCCGTTTACTATCATAGCCGTATCCTCGCTTACCCCAAAGCCTATGGTGTGGCCGGTTTTTTTCAGAGCTGTGCAAAGGCGTACCAATCTTCCCCGGGCATCGAAATGCTGATCCACCAGGCCATCGGGATAAAACCCCAGGCCCGGTCCGATCTGAAGTTCCTCCTGTCCGGGAATCCCACCGAAGCACCCAAGGCTTGTACCTCCGTACATCATGGGGTCGGACATAATGGCTGCACCGGCACTGGTTCCCCCCAGGGCTCCCCCTTGTTCGTAAAGGGTCCATAAGGCCTGGAGGCACAGGGATTTCTTTCCTTCGGGTACCAAACACGTATAGGTCCGGCTCTGATCGCCCCCGGTAAACCAAATACCCTGGCAGCCGGATATGGTCCGGGCTACTTCCGGGTCATTTTCCTTTCCTTTCAGCGATTCATCGAGGCTCGATAAGGGCAGGTGGATGATTTTACCCGCTCCGGCAGAGGAAAGGCGTTTGGAAATTTTCTCGTAGCTTTCCCGGGGTAGTTCACTGGCGGTAGAGATAATCCCCAGGGTTGGCTTCTCGTTTTTGGATGAACATGCTCTGACAAAGTGTTCGTAAATATCCCTGGCGTTATCAGCTCCACCTACAATGAAGAGAGGTCCTGTTTTTTCCTGTTTCATGGGTCCATTGTCTGTGTTACGGGGAAAATTTGTCAACCCTGGAAGTTCAGACTATGCCGTATATTTATTATCGATCCCGGAGAGAAAAGTGCATAATATCCAGCAGGGACTCCCAATCACCACCCCAGTACCAACCGATCTGACGAAAACTGCGTACCACAATGTCATCAGGAAAGATCATTCCTGGGCGGATCCATTCTCGATTCGTATACGATCGAGCTAGTTCGGGGAGAACCAGGTCTCCTCGGATATAGGGATTTTGAAAGGGGTTAATGTCTATTGCCAGACCATAGGCGTGTTCGGACCATCGGTTCAGTCCGACTGCAGGACGGCAAACGAAACAGGTAGTCACGTTACCGTCTCCGGTAGGTTCGGCTTCCAGATCTTCCTTGGTAATAATTCGCATTTCTTCCAGAGGAAATCGTGCTTTGTACAACTGCTCAAAGACTTGTATGACATCGGTCGCTACGCTGGCATGGACAATCATTTCCCCTGTATGGGGGCGGTTGTCGAATCCCCAGTATGTCTGTGTCAGGTAGGACAGTTCATCGGGAGTTACCGGGCATTCGGGGATGTAGGTAGAGCGGGCCAGGATTTCTTCGGTAACCGGACCGTAGGTAGCGCTAAACTCGAGGCTATCCGGAGGGGGGAGGGGGCCTGGAAGGGAAAACCTGCGGTTCTGGAGTTCCAAAGGGGTCTGGACCGGGAGTATGGTTCCTTGTGCATCTTTTTGGAGGGGACGGGTTCCCAGCCAAACCGGGGGTTGGGGGGTGCCGGGCAAGGTGCCCGAGGGTCTTGGTATTACCGGTCCATTGTTTTGCTCTGGTAAGTCGGCATTCCTGCAGCTCATAGTAAATCCTGTAACAAGAGTAATTATGAAGAAAAGAACGGGGAGGAGAAGAGGCTTCCTGGTGTCATGAGATTTCCTGATTTTCATTACTGTATAGTAAACAGAAAAGGGCTGCCTATAAAGGCAGCCCCTGGGGAAGTTACGGTTTTTTTTATTCTACTACCGCAATAATGTCAGACATTTGAACAATCAAATGATCTTCACCGGAAATTTTTACCTGGGTTCCGGCGTACTTGTCGTGCATTACCCGGTCCCCTACCTTTACCTTAATAGCTTCCGTATCATCCCCTACGGCTTTTACCACAGCAACCTGGGTTTTTTCCTGGGCGGTTTGGGGAATGAAAAGACCGCTGGCGGTTTTTTCTTCGGCTACTTCTGGTTTGAGCAGTACACGGTCTGCAAGGGGTCTAATTGTCATAGGTTCTCCTCCTGATGCGAATGAGTTGTGCGCATATCTTGTTTGTATGTGCGAAATATACGGAATCCCTAGATACTGGTCAAGAACTTTT
>SKVS01000208.1 GCA_007129335.1 Spirochaetaceae bacterium | reverse complement strand
CCATGCTCAGAGCAGGGGCGATTTATGAAGGAAGGTACCTCCTGGGAACCAGCATCGCCCGGCCCCTCCAGGCGAAGAAGCAGGTGGAAATTGCCCTTCAGGAACAGGCCGACGCAGTGGCCCACGGCTGTACCGGCAAGGGAAATGATCAGGTCCGTTTCGAGCTGACCTACAAAGCCCTGGCTCCCCAGCTCCACATTATTGCCCCCTGGAGGCTTTGGGAAATCCGCAGCAGGGAACAGGCAATTGACTACGCCCAGAAACACAACATTCCTATTGGCAACATTAGCAAACAAAATATTTACAGCCGGGACTGGAACATTTGGCATATGAGCCACGAGGGAGGAATACTGGAAAACACCTGGAACCGTCCGGAAGAAGATATGTTTCAGCTGACCGTTGACCCTGCAAAGGCTCCGGATCAGGAAACCGAAATAACTGTGGAGTTCGAAAAGGGCTTTCCTGTAGGAATGAACGGTCAAAAAATGGCACCCCTGGATCTCCTGGAACAGCTGAACAAGATTGCCGGAGAAAACGGTGTGGGTAGAGCAGACCTTGTGGAAACCCGGATTGTCGGCATGAAAAGCCGAGGTGTATACGAAACTCCCGCCGGAACGGTTCTGTACCGAGCTCTCAGAGAGCTGGAAATGATTACCCTGGATTTCGACACTCTGAGCATGAAAAATTCCATGGCCCTGAAATATGCTGATTTAATTTACGCCGGCAAGTGGTTTACCCTGTTCAGAGATTCCATGGATGGGTACATGGAACAGGCTACCAAGTATTGCACCGGCAGCGTGCGGATTATTCTGTACAAGGGAAGCGTTCATGTTGTTGGGAGGAAAAGTCCTTACAGTCTGTATATTGAGGATTTGGCAAGTTTTGGTGAGAGTACCTACGACCATACCGATGCAACCGGGTTTATTAATCTTTATGGGTTGTCTACCGGGGTTCAGGCTATAGTTCACGAAAAGCGCAGGGATCTGGATGGCCCGGCGCTGGAAATGGCTGCGATGGCGGGATTTTCGGATAAATAACGGATGGTGTCCCCAAGTGTGGACTTTTCCGGTTTATTGGCTGATTCGACTTTTTAAAATAGGACAAACTATTTCTGGTAAGGGATTTACGTGCAGCAAAAAACAGGGAAAAGTAAAACTCCACACTTGGGGACACTACCATTGAGGCACGACCCAGCTTTTGGATTATCCACTCCTGCCCCGACACCCTTGGCGTTCAGCTAACGGTTCCCCCTGTCGAGCCCGTAGAGGACTTTCACCTCCAAATGAGTGCGCCCTGCCGGGGGCGGGTATAAAAAAAACCGGCTCTAACAGCCGGCTTTAATCACCCGTCCCTATGACGCCTTGACGCCGGGTTTGCGGGTGGATTCATTACGAAACCTTCTTACAAAGAAGGTCGAATAACAAACAAACTATGTAACTGTTGCCGGCTCTCACCGGCCCAAGCGTTTAGGTGGATTCATAAGCTCCCCCGTTTATGCTCAGACGCTTTCCACGGGATTACTCCCCCGGGAAACCAAACAACAAAGCTTGTGTAATGGGCAGCTCATGCGAGCCACCATACCTAAATACTAATACTCCCATAACCAGACGTCAAGGGATTTGATGAAATCATCCCTTCTTTTCAGCAAAGTCAACCATATACTGAGCCAGAGCTTTAGCTCCCTCGAGGGGCATTGCATTATACACCGATGCACGAAAGCCCCCTACACTTCGGTGACCTTTTAACCCGATCATTCCCAACTCTTCGGATCCCTGAAGAAAGGGCTTATCCAACTGGCTGTCTGCCAGGGTGAAAACTATGTTCATGTCCGAGCGAACCCCTGGATCTACCGGGCAGGTGTAGAATCCACCGGTCTGTTCAATAGCCTGATAAATAACCTGGGCCTTCTCCCGGTTTCGCTGTTCCATGGCCCCCAGGCCGCCGCTGTTCTGAATCCAGGTAAGGACCTTACTCAGGGCGTAAATAGGGAAAACCGGAGGGGTGTTGTAGAGGCTGTCGTTTTTTGCGTGGGTAGAGTATCGGAGGTACGCACCGATGCCATCCTGCTCCTGGGCAAGAAGATCGTCCCGAATAATCACCAGGGTTAATCCGGCTGGCCCAAGATTTTTCTGAGCCCCGGCGTAAATCATGGCAAATTGGTCAACCGGTAGGGGCCGGGACATGATATCCGATGACATGTCCGCAACCAGGGGTGCCTGGGTTCGAGGAAAGCTCTTCCATTGTACTCCCCCGATGGTTTCATTCGAGGTAATATGTAAATACTGGGCTCCAGCTGAGGAAGTTATAGATTCAGGATCGGGAAGGCTCATGTAATTGCTGGATTTTCCATCGTACAAAACATTCACCTTACCATAGAGCACCGCATCTTCAATTGCTTTTTTCGCCCAGGCTCCAGAATTGATGTAATCCGCAGACCTGTTAGGTCCCAGGAAATTCATGGGCAGCATGGAAAACTGCATGGTAGCTCCACCTTGCAGAAAGAGAACCTTGTAGTTATCCGGCAGGCCGAACAGGGATTTAACCAGATTCATTGCCCGGTTATGGACCTCGTCGTATTCGGGACTCCGATGGCTGGTCTCAATGAGCGATAGCCCCAACCCCTGGTATTCAACCAGTTCTGCCTGAAGCTCCTCCAGTACTGAGAGGGGCAAGGTCGATGGGCCGGCGTGAAAGTTAAACTTCCGAGTCATGATTTCCTCCTTAGGATGCGGGTTGGAAACTGCAGATTCCCCTGCAGATCAACCTAAAATGAGATTCTCTATGAAAAGCCCTGTTTCAGGGCTGTCCTGGATCGGACACTGCAGAATTGGATCCCGGAGGCACGAGTTTCCCAGGCAAATCCTGCTGTATTTTTGTCTTACCGAGCTCCCAGCATTGTAGCATAACTTTCCAGAGCCGGGTGAATGTCTGCACTGCCGAGCACCTGATTGGTTAATACCTTGCCCAGCTGAACACCCTCCTGATCAAAGGAGTTCAGATTCCATAAGAATCCCTGGAACATAATTTTATTCTCGTAGTGAGCAAGCAGTGCTCCGAGAACTCTGGGGGTAAGCCGCTTGGCCAGAATGAGACTTACGGGCCTTCCGCCAGGAAACTGTTTGTTGGGATTTTCATGGTTCTGTCCCAGAGCAAAGGCTATGATCTGGGCTGCCAGGTTGGCATTGAGTTTTTGCTGGCTCGAACTACCTTCGAAGCTGGTATCCACGCCGGTCTGGTTCTGCAGAAAGCCTATGAACTGAAGGGGGATGATATCCGTACCCTGGTGGAGGAGTTGGTAAAAACTGTGCTGCCCATTGGTTCCCGGCTCACCGAATAGAACCGGCCCGGTTGAATAGCCGACCTGCTCACCAAAACGGTTAACCTGTTTGCCATTGCTTTCCATATCGGCCTGCTGCAGATGGGCAGGGAACCGGGAAAGAGCTTGACTGTATGGCAGGATTGCTGTTGATGTATATCCCCGGAAATTCCGCTCCCAGACCCCTAACAGGGCGTCCATGAGGGCAGGATTATTGCGGGCATTCGGCTCGAGGGCAGAGGCATCCCCCGCCTGAGCTCCCGAAAGTATCTGGGTAAAGACCTCCGGACCGAAGGCGAGACTCAGAACAACTCCCCCAACCGCACTGGTGCTGGAAAACCTGCCTCCGATGTAATCATCGATAAAAAAACTGTCCAGATATTCCTTTGATTTTGCCAGGGGGCTTGTTTCACTGGTAACACAGACCAACTGTTTCCGAGGTTCCTGAATACCCGCTTCCTGGAGTTTGTTGATTACCAGAGCTTCGTTGGTAAGGGTTTCCTGGGTGGTGCCGCTTTTACTCACTAAAATGAACATGGTGGTTTCCGGATCAATTACCCGCAGGATGGCTGCAGCATCGTCAGGATCTACATTGGATATAAAGTGAGCCTTCATTTTAGGTGTTCCCATGAACTGCTCCAGGGCAAGATAGAGAGCACGAGGGCCAAGGTCACTGCCTCCAATTCCGATCTGCACTACCGTATCGAAGTCCTTGCCCGATCGGGTAGTAATTTCTCCCTGATGTACCTTGTTGGCAAAATCCTGAAATCTCATCAACTGTTGGCGATAGAATGCACTCAGGTCTTTTTCCCCTTCCAAAACAGGCCCTGCCTGTTCCCCCCGGGTAAGGTGGTGAAGAACTTTACGTCCTTCGCCGGTATTCATGATTTCTCCTGAAAGGAGTAGCCGGTACTTCTCCACCAGGTGGGACTCTTCTGCAAGGGCTTGAAGCAGGGCGAGGACAGTAGGATCCACATCCTTTGCAGCGTAGTTATAGGTCAACGACTCGTTGGAAGGCAGGGGAATGGTACACCCGTACTCCTCCACCCGCTCTTTGGTAAGCAACTCCCTCAGCGGATAGGCTTTGGCTCCAGCTTCCTGCAGGGCCGGATAGGTATTGAGCTGATCCAGGTTTTTAAACTCCATGTTCATACAGAACCTCCTGATTCGTTTGGATTTGAATAGTTTCGTGGGTACGGAGCAATACTAGGGTATTTTCCCGATTTATTCTACTGAAACCGGCATTTTCCCTCATGGAAGGAATGAGCATCCCTGAAGGTTTTCAGCTGATCCGAATCACCATACCTTGCCAAGCCGACAATACTTCAGGGTGTCTTTATGCCCGGGGCATTCAACCTGTGCGTGTCTGGAGAAACAAGGAAAAGGCGTTTCGCAGACTGGGAAATGCTATATCTTGAAGATTTACCTCCCGGGGTTCGAGCAAGAGGAATTCGCTTACCTCGGTCGTCTGGAGGCTCGTAGGAAGCTGAATGACGGTTCCGGTAAAAATCAGGTCACAGGTGGGATAGGTTATACCCCGATAGAGGTAAGCATTCGGAAAGGAGCACAGGAATTCCAAATCTGCAGCTTGAAGTCCGGTTTCCTCGTAAATTTCCCGTTGGAGGGCAGCTTCTGCTGATTCACCAGGATCGATAAATCCTCCCGGGAAATCCAGCATCCCAAGGGCAGGATCCTTAGCCCGGCGGAGCAGGAGAATTCGGCCATTCAACTGGAGAATAGCTCCACAGGCAGCAGCAGTATTCATGTAGAATACTCCACCACAGGCCGCGCAGGAATACCGATTTTTCCCGTCAAAATCCAGATCCCCAGTGCCACACTGGGGGCAAAAAGTAAAACCCATACATTCCCCTTGAAGCAAATTTTTCCCAGTGTACCAAAGCTTGTGAAAATTGCTTATGCTCAGACCTAGTTTCCGTGCAGAAGGTCGTGATAACCAACAACGCCCACGGTTATTGCCGCCCGAATGATTGAAGCCTGATCCCCAAGTTCCATTTTCTGAATAATATTGTACCGGTGGACCGAGGCGGTTTTTTCCCGGATCATGAGCTGGAAGGCGATTTCCTTGTAATTCAAACCCCGGGCCAAGAGCCCGAAGACCTCCTTCTCCCGGTCGGTCAGCTTGTTATACTTATCCACCAACTTACTGGAAGGTTCGATTGAGCCTACCGATGGCTTGAGCCCAGGATGGGTTACGAAAGCTTCCAGATCGGGAAATGTCTGAATAACCGTATTCAGCAATTCCATAGGCGAATCCTTGAGAATATAGCCCCGAGCGCCTTGCTGATAGGCTTTTTCTACATATACCTTATCGGCGTGCATACTCAACATAACCGGAATGGTGGGAAACCCCTGGGAGGTTATCCATCCACACAGGTCAAGTCCGTTTTCATCCTTGAGACTAATATCGATAAACGCCAGATCCAGAGGCTGCTCCAGGAGAATTCTTTGTGCCAAAGAGATAGTGTCGGCTTCGAAAATAGTAACTTCAGCAGCTTTCTGAATAGTGTTGGCCATACCAACACGAAACACCGGATGATCATCGACCAACAACACCGACAAACGTTCAGCCCCGTCCTGCCCCACAGACATAGTAATACTCCTTGCTCCCAGAGACTGCTCAGACCTATTTTCGGGTCGGTACCTCAAGGGGTACATCGAGGCTTGCCCGAAAACCGTTTCCCACGGAAGTTTGAATCGTCAGTGTACCCTTTAGCAGGGTGGCACGGTCTCTCATATTCCGCAAGCCCAATCCACTGTTCTGCAGATTATTTACCATCCCCACCCCATCATCGGCGTAACGAAGAGTCAGCAGATCCGGAGCCTGGTGAATACTCAGACTAACCTTGGAAGCCCTGCTGTGTTTCAGGGTATTCTGGAATAATTCCTGGGTAATTCGAAACAAATGGGTATTCATTGAGGCATGTGTCATTCCGTCGATATCTCCGGAAACATGGTAGTCAATAGCAAAATTACCAATGTCCCGAAACATTTCGACCAGATCATGAATTGCTGAACCCAGATGAGCATTGAGCCTCACCGGTAGGCTCAGATTCCGGGTAAGCGTGCGGATTTTCTGTATTGCATCCCCAATAAGATCCAATGCATCCCTGGGCTCGCTCAGCTTGGCCAGAGCGAGGGTTTGGGCAATATCATCGTGCAGTTCCCGGGCGATGGATCTTTTTAATTCCTCTTCCCGGGCAATAAAATCTCCGGTGACCTGCAAATCCCACATTCGGGCCTGTTTTTCCTGTTCCAGCCTGGTGGTCATAATGAGCAACACAAACAGAATAAGAAGCCCGAAAAGACCAAACAGAAGAACCAGCCTGTTGGCAGCCAGGAACAGATCGCCCTGGAGCTGGTGTAATTGTTCCTGAAGAGCCTGCAAAAAAGGTTCAGGAGACTGACCCGAAAAGATCGTCCGGGCCTTGTCGCCCAGAATACTTTCGAGGGAAGACAGGATTCGGGTAGTTGAGCTGTCCAAAAGGCCCATGCGGGAAATTACAGGATTTCTTTCGAGAAGACTATCTAATAAATGCAACTCCTGGAGATAAGAATGGGAACTTTCCGGAGGAACTTGCAGAATCCGAACTCTCGCTTCAACAACCTGCTGATAGGCTATTTCTACCTGGTCAAGGGAGGTAGTGGTTATGTAAAACATCCACCCAAGTACTGTCAACACCCCGATGGACAAGAGTACAATAAGGGGAGTATGGTTTTGTTTCTGCTGGTAGGAGACCATATTGCCAAGTATACTATACCCATGGTCCAAATCTCAAAGAAAATATACCAATCATTGCCATACCTGCTCATGATCATCCTCTCCATGGTTATACTCATGGTAGGTAATACAATACTGTTCTGGTCTGGAATCATCCTCCAGCTTCCCCTAGTGCTGGATTCGGTGCTCACCCTCATGGCAGCCCTTGTATTGGGACCGATTCCCGGCCTGATTGTAGGTGCTGGAAGCTTCTTCATGATGAACCTGACTATTGTACAGGATGCAAGTTTTCTGGCCTTCGCGGTGCCTGGAGGTTTACTGGCTTTTGGTTTCGGAAAATTACTCACCGGACCACAGGGACCTACTATTTCCCGCATTGTGGGAGGCCTGTTGTTTTTCAGCCTGGTTGCCGGTGTTAGTGAAGCGATCATTATTGCCCGGATCCTTCGGATCCCCCTATTGGACGGCGGGGGCATTATTATGCGGGGTCTGTTTCTTGGGGGTGTGGACTATTTTACTGCAACTTTTTTTACCCGTCTTATTCAACGGATTTTTGAGTACACTATTTCCCTGCTTTTAGCCCACGGGTTGTTCAAGTCGTTAAAAACTTCTCACCGGGGAGAACAGGAAGAAAGCCCCATGCACTAGTCCCGAAATCCAGGTTTTGTTTTGGTTTAATTTGGTTTGGTCTAATTTGACCTGGTCTGCTTTGGCCTGGATCAAAAAAGTAAAACCAAATTTATGAGGGTGTGATTGGTAGATGGGACAACATTTACAAAAGACTCAAAACTGATGTTCATTTTTTTACACGCTTCTTTCAAATAAGATAAATAATACATGCCAATTTCCCGATTTGACATGCCGCTGGTCTGAGGTCCCTCAAAAAATGCATCCAGACTCCGGTCACGGATATTGAGGAATTTTTTGTCCTCGACCTCGTTCCGCAGAGCTTCAAAATCCGCCTGCTCCTTTGCGAGGGTGAGCTTCATGCGGGTTCGCTCACCCATTTCCCTTTT
>SKVS01000026.1 GCA_007129335.1 Spirochaetaceae bacterium | reverse complement strand
TGTAAAAGAACTTGCTACAGCTGTTGCCCAGGCTAAGGCCAGGGTTATGGTAGCTCCCAGTTTTGCTGCTCTTGATCGGGTCGGGCAGGCATTACGAGGAACAACGGTACAATTGGGTTCTCAGAACATGGCTGCAGAAGAATCGGGAGCTCATACCGGAGAGGTCAGTCCTTCCATGCTCAAGGATCTTGGAGTTTCTGTTGTTATTTTGGGTCATTCGGAACGCCGGGCCTTGTATGGTGAGACAGATCAACTCATTAACAAGAAGGTACTTCTTGCGCTGAAAGAAGGTTTCGATGTAATTCTTTGTGTTGGTGAAACCCTTCCAGAACGGGAATCGGGAAAGGCTGTTGGGGTAACCCTTGGGCAACTTGCAGCTGGACTCGCCGGGGTGACAGAGGATCAGATGACAAAGGTTGTCATTGCCTACGAACCTGTATGGGCAATTGGTACCGGGAAAACTGCAACACCCCAGGATGCAGATGACATGCATAAGGAAATAAGAAACAAGGTTTCTCAGCTTTATTCAACTGGGATTTCTGAAAACCTTATCATTCAATACGGGGGTTCTGTTAAACCGGATAATGCTCAGGAGCTCCTGGGTATGCCAAATATCGATGGAGCCCTTGTTGGAGGAGCCTCATTGAAGGTTTCGGATTTTAGTGCAATTGTACTGGCCGGTTAGTTTTACATTTCCTGTGGAGAAACCGCCAACAAAAAGGCCTAGGAAATACTGCAGGGTCTGCGGTAGTTTTCCTTAGGACCTTAGAGCGGTGGTTTCCTCCAGTTTCTCATGTTTTTACCGAAACACTTTGCCCTGGGTTGGCCCTGTTCACAGGGCTTTACAGGGACTGGAATATTTGGTATCAATGTACCCTGTTCCTACTAGCTGCTAAAGTTCGTCGGGATTTTACTATATCAGTTTATTTTTACAAGGAAGGCAACAATGGGTTTGGTTTCTGTACTACTGTTGGTTGTGTTTAGCATTACCTCAGTACTGCTTATTTTAATTGTCATGATGCAGGACGAGCAGGGCGAAGGCCTTGGGGGAATTTTCGGTGGCGGTGGAGCTTCGGGCCAAATTGGGAATAGAAAGGGTAATATCCTTACAAAGACCACCTCTGTTCTTGGGGTAGTTTTTATTCTTACCTCCTTTGGCCTGGCATGGCTGAATCGTACTCCGAACATTGGGGATGTTGAAGCTGCTGCGCGACAACAGGCCAGTGGTGAGTTTGAACAATGGTGGAACCAATTGCCGGTTGATGGTCAGGGTGAAGAAGAAGGTTCAAACTAGGGTAGTTAAACGGTGTAATTCCAGGATCGCCGGTTCGAGGTGACTGGAATTCTCGTGTTGATCCCGGACTTCTCCTTTCCTGCAGAGTCAACCATGGCTGCCACGGCATGCAAAAGGGCTGAAAATCCATGATCAAGGAGTAAGAATGCGGACAGCAGTTGTATATGAATCTTTTTCCCGAAAAGATAAGGTTGAATCTGTAGTCAAGGGTTTGGTTACCGGACTGGAAGAACAGGGTGCTACGGTAGATTGTATCAATCTGGCCCTTGATCGGGATAAAAAACTCACGTCCTACAGTTATATTGCCTTCGGAATTTCTGGACCTTCAGGTTTTAGCGGCAAACTCCCACCTACCATTATCAGTTATCTAAAGAATGCTGGTCATCTTGTTGGGAAGCGGAGCTTCGCCTTTGTATTAAAACAACCTCTTTTTTCTCAGAAATTATTGTCCTCCTTAATGCGTGCAATGGAGTCTGAAGGAATGTTTGTAAAATATTCTGAAATTCTTTCCTCAACATTGGAAGGAAAGGTAGTCGCTAAACGGCTTGTTCTGGACAAAGGATAGAACTGAGTGCTGGATTACTATCAGCTCCTTGAAATACCAACCGACGCCGGTAATGAAACTATAAAAAAAGCCTTTCGGAAGCGGGCTAAGGAAATACATCCGGATTTATGGGATCAAAGTCCTGAAGCTTTAGCCTCCATGCGGGATCTCCTGAAAGCATATGAAACCCTGATGGATAATGAGCTCAGGGAACACTATGATATTCAGCATCGTAAGGTTTATGGGCTCAAGAGCTTTGATTATCGGGAATTTTTGCTCGGCAGAACTGCAGATAATGAAAGCCAATCAAAATTAATTTTCTTTGATTTGTTACATAACCGGGAAAAAGATGCTTTAAGATTGTATGAAACCTTAGTACAGAAAAAGCAGTTTGATTTATCGGCCCATATGGACAGGGAAGATTTTATGGATTGCGCTTTTCTGTTAGCAGAGGAGTTTGAAGCAGAAGGAAATTATTCCAGTGCATATCACTTGTTGCGAACCATAGTTCAGTATGAACTGCAAAAGCCCTATTTCAAACATTTTTTTGAAGAGGTTATTCATCGTTTGCATCATTTGCTGGGGGTAAAAATGTTCGGTAAGGTATCTTCCCGAGAGCATTTAACCTATATTCATCAGGTAATTTCCTTTAATATTTCACCAAAGGAGACAGCCTTTTACTTTCGTATTGCTGCTGAGATTTACGTTAACTTGAAAGATTTCCCCCGGGCAAAAAACTGTCTCAAGGAAGGTCTTAAATTAGATAACTCCTTGACGGGAGTGAAAAAAATCCGGGAAAAAATTACCCGTGCGTGTTGATTGTTTGTGGGCAGGAGAGAACCTGTATTATCTGTTCTTTTTGCAAAAGAACATTTTGCATAATACACTCAGATAATATCAGTGCTTAATCAAGTGGTGTTTAAGTAGGCCCTTATCAACCGTGTCAACGAAACAGAAACAATGGTTTCACTAAGGAGAATACAGAATGTATAGCGGAAAAAAAGTACTGATCTTTGTGTGCTTCATTACCATGATCGGTATAAGCAGTTTACTTGCGCAGGTAATTGACCGGCCAGTTGCATCTGTGCGGCTTCACACAACAACAGTAATTACCATGAGGCAGATCCAAAGCAAGATTTCCTTGCTTGAGCAGGAACTGGGAATTACTATGAATGCGGAACAAAAAATGAGCCTCCTGAACAGTGAGGTAGATACAGAACTCCTTATGCAGGCAGCTAATCGGGCAAATATTGTAGCCAGCGATCAGGAAATCAATAATGCCATAGCATTGCAAAGACAATCCCTCGGTCTGGGACCCAACGTGAGTGATCAGGTTTTTAGACAAATTATTCAGGAACAGGCTGGGATGAGCTGGGATGAATACCTGAGCCTCCTATCTAAACGAATAATCCAGGAAAAATTTATTGCTCAGGATAACCGGGCCCTTTTATCCCAGTCTTTTACACCCAGCCAAAATGCTATTGAAAGGGTATATCAGGAAAATATCAGCGAATTCCTCGCACCTGCTTATGTACGGTTTGATCATTTGTTTATCGATACGCGAAATGCATCTGCCCAGGATAGACAAGCAAAAAGAGCAAAAATGGAGGACTTCTCCCGAAGAATTACCAGTGGAGGAAGAACTGCATTCGATCAGCTTATTCGGGCTTCGGTAGATGACCCTGAGTTTTCCGGAGGGGATTTCGGATTCCTTCCCAGGGGTGAGCAAACAACAACTCAATTGCTCGGTCGGAATTTTATCGATCAGGTATTCTCCCTGGCCGAAGGGGAAAAAAGCGGTGTTCTTGAGTCAAACCTGGGATTTCATGTTGTATGGGTTACTCAGAAACGGAGCCCAAAACTTCTGGAACTCAACGATCCT
The DNA here is from genome assembly GCA_007129335.1 of Spirochaetaceae bacterium. Lineage (GTDB taxonomy): Bacteria > Spirochaetota > Spirochaetia > DSM-27196 > Salinispiraceae > SKVS01. The sequence goes on along the minus strand of SKVS01000026.1, from coordinate 4,420 downwards.
GTTGCACCAGGAGGGAATCTCACGGTTCGTCAACAGATAATCCAGTATCTCCAGGCAGAGCGACAACAGGAATTAATGGCCCAGGCAATAAATGCCTCCACTGCCCGTTTGCGTGAACAAGCAGAGATCAGAATCTTTAATCAAAATATTAACTGGTAAATTATGTTATCCAGGAGAAAAGCAAGGGTTGTAGCCTTCCAGGCTTTATACGAATGGGATCTGACCAGAGCTGAGTTGGACAAATTAGTGGAGTTTCCCTGGTTTGAACGGAAAGAAGGGATGACCGAAGATGATTTGCTGTTCAGCAGATTATTGGTTGCCGGAACCCTGGAGAACATTGACCAAATAGACCAACTCATTTCGAAACAATCACGAAACTGGGAATTAAAACGGTTGAACAAGGTCGACCTTGCACTCCTGAGAATAAGTGTATACGCAATAGTGTATCAACAGGACATACCTTCCAGCGTGACAATAGATGAAGCGGTAGAAATCGCCCGGGAATACGGAAGCGATGAATCATTTCGCTTTATCAATGGTATACTTGATGGTATAAGGAGATCTCTACCAAGCTCATGAAAAACCCTTTACGAGGAAAACGAATTTCCCTGCCAGGCAAATATGGAATTTTCATTTCCGGTGGTGCGGTTCTGTTCCTTGTTGTCGGTCTTATAGCCTGGTGGATTATTCAGTATCGCTCAACAAATGATTTTCGTGTTCTCTTAGTTCAAGCCGACATTGCATTGGAGGACCACAACTATGCAAGGGCTCAGGATTTGCTTCTGCGCCTGGTTCCCCTTGTCAATAACCCCCACGATGGACTGCGAATTTTGCGAAGAGCCTTCGAGTTGGCAGATGCTACAGGTTCTACAGATGGAATAACAAGAATAAGTTCAGCGCTCCTGGACAGATATCCTGGTAATCAGGACATACGCGGTCTTCGAACAGCTGTGCTGCTTGAACAGAATAGGGTAACCGAAGCTGCGGAGGTTTCCCGGGGCCTAACCGCGGACCGCTGGCTTCCCTACAAAATAGAAGCGTACCTAAAAGCAAGGATCCCCCTGGAGGAACGGTTAATCAATTTACGTTTGCCAGGTATTGCCTTGCCAATTCCCGTTTCCTCCTATAGTGATCCCAATGCTTTTCTTCAAAGCTGGATTATAACCCGGGATTTTCGATACCTGAAAAATGCGGTGTTATTACTCGCTGCCCTGGGTGATCTGGAAGAATCCCTTCATCTGATGCAAGCCCAGCACCATCGATTTACTGGGCCTGAAGATAACCTCTTATTTACCCTCTTAACATACGATGTTTTGGGGCCGAATCAAGCTCTTGTACAATTGTCCCGGTTATCCGATAGTTTTCCAGAAAATCCGAATTTGTATCGTTTATTGTCTGACCTGTATTTTTTCCAAGGCAATATTCAGGCAGCCTCCAGTAGTCTTGAACAGGTTCTACCCACTGCCTTGGTTGAGCCTGTGGATTTCATAAACCGCTCCAGGTATTTGAGATTAACTGGAAGGTATGAAGAAGCTTTTGCCATTATTGAAGAGGGCTTGGGAAGGTTTCCCGGAAATGGCATGCTTATTCAAGCACAGGTTGCTCTCTTACTCCAGTCAGGATTTTCCCCTAGGGCAACACTCCTGATAAACCAGGCATTGAATACCAATCCCCGGGATCCTGATCTTCTGTTAACCGAACTGCTTATTCAATCCAGGGATACAGGGTACCAGGCGGTACTTTCCCGTTTATGGCAATTATCCCTGGATTTTCCCGATCATGAACAAATTGGGAGAGTCCTGCTCTGGATACTATGGAGTCTCGATGATCGTGATGGTTTTGAGCAGGCCCTGGGGATGCGAAATCCCCGATTGGAACCATGGGTTTACCAATTTATGGCTTTAGAAGCCCTGAGGAGAAACGATACTCCCGCTGCCCTTGAACTGGTCGGGAAATTGCCAGAGCATGGGATGCTCGCTGGGTATCTCGGTCCAGGTTTACAGGTTGCCTTAAGTTATCCCGCCGAAGTCCAAGGCCAGCAGGTGTTCGAGCGAGCTGCGGCCTTGGTAAGCACCCATCCTGAGCTTCCTCCCCGGGTCAGAGAATATTTTCTGACCTTGTTAACCTGGAACGATATTATTTTAGGTAGACTGGAATCTGCAGATCATTGGTTTCGCCTCCTGGTTGAGCATAACCAACGGAGCATACATATTTCCCGGCTGAGTTACTGGCTGGGCCAGGCAAGGATAGAATATGACAATAATTAAAAACGACGAACAGATAAGGGGAATAAGGAAGTCCTGTGATCTTTTGCGGGATACCTTCAGATCCCTGCGAGAGATGGTAAAAGAAGGAACAACACCCTTGGCTCTCGACGCTCATGCACGGAAATATATTGAGTCCAGGCAAGGAATACCCGCGTTTCTCGGTTACAATGGCTTTCCTGCTACCCTCTGTATTTCCTTGAACGAAGCGGTTATTCACGGTATTCCCGATAACCGTCCGCTCCAGCAAGGGGATGTTGTAAGTATAGACTGTGGAATTAACCTTGGGGGTTACTACAGTGACTGTGCCTATAGCTTTGAAATTGGAAAAGTTCGTCCCGATGTAAAGAAACTCTTAACGATTACGAAGGAAAGTTTGTATCTTGGTATTGATGCTGCAAAAAAGGGGAACAGAATTAAGGATATTTCCCGAGCAGTGTATCGTCACGTCAGTCAACATGGTTATGGTGTTGTACGGTCATTTTGTGGACATGGAGTGGGATTATCGATTCATGAAGATCCCCAGGTACCAAATTATCCAGGGGGAGGGCCAAATCCCCGGCTAAAACCCGGAATGGTGCTGGCAATAGAACCGATGGTAAATCTTGGAGGGGATGATGTAAAGGTTCTCTCTGATGATTGGACGGTTGTTACCAGGGATTCTTCGATTTCTGCCCACTTTGAACACACAGTATTAATTACTGAAAATGGACCGGAAATACTCACAGAATGGGAATAACTATGAGGAGGCCCATATGAAAGTACGTCTTATTTTTCCTGTTTTCTTTTTATCGTTGTTTTTCTTATTCGGTTGTAGTTCCGCACCCAATGCAACTACCTCAGAAGCACCGCCGCCAACTGTGTCGGTTCCCAGTTTGGAGAACTTGGAAACACTGCAAAACTCTTTTCGGTATTTGGTTCGCACCGTTCTTCCCAGTGTGGTGAAAATTGATGTGGTCGAAGTAACTACCCGGAATATTGATAATCAGCAAAATAACCCTTTTTTTGAGTTTTTCTTTGGCCGGCCGAATAATGGTGAAGCTCCCCGGGAATTCCGAGCTCAGGGATTGGGTTCTGGGGTAATTGTCCGAAGGGACGGTAATACCATTTATACCCTGACGAACGCTCATGTTATCGGAGAAGCGACCGAGATTAACATAACCCTCGATGATGGGCGGGAATATAACGCTGTTCTTGTTGGGAGAGATGAAAGAAAGGATCTTGCCCTGGTATCCTTTGAAACCAGCGAACAGGACATTGTGGTTGCCCGCTTGGGTGACTCGGATGAGCTTTACGTAGGTGATTGGGTTTTGGCAATGGGCAGCCCCTTCGGATTCCAGTCCACGGTGAGTGCGGGTATTATATCTGCTCTGAATAGAACCGGTGGGCCCGGTGGAAATATATCCGACTTTATTCAGACCGATGCGGCTATAAATAGGGGAAACTCCGGAGGAGCACTGGTTAACCTGAATGGAGAAGTAATTGGAATAAATACCTGGATCACTACTCAAACCGGTGGCAGTGTAGGTCTTGGTTTTGCCATTCCCATTAATAATGTTAAACGGGCCATAGATGATTTCATTTCGACCGGTTCGGTTCGTTATGGATGGCTTGGGGTTAGCATAAATTCTATTGACAGGGCAGTTCAGGAGAGCCTGGGATTACCCAATACTCAGGGCGCGCTGGTCAATTCTGTATATAAGAGCTCACCTGCAGGAAGGGCGGGGATACTTCCCGGGGATTTCATTACCCAGGTCAATGGACGTCCTGTTGCTTCCAGCGAAGTTCTGGTATTACGGGTTGGCGAGCTCCCGGTTGATGCTACCGCAGATTTCACCTTAATCCGGAATGGACAATCCATAACCATTCCTGTAAAAATAGTGACCCGAGAATCGGAGGAGCAGATTGCTGGACAGGCTCAAGATTTATGGACCGGAGCATCGGTTGTATTGTTAAACCAGCAACTGAGAAACGAACTGGGACTAGATGAGGCAAAACAGGGGGTGCTTGTTGCCCAGGTAACCCGAAGAAGCCCCGCAGCTATTGCAGGGTTGCAAAGTGGGGATGTTATTACTCGGGTAAACGGCAGGGCAGTCACTGGATTGGGAGACTATTATCTGGCATTAAATTCCCGGCTTCAGGGCGATATAGAATTT
>SKVS01000207.1 GCA_007129335.1 Spirochaetaceae bacterium | reverse complement strand
GTTTAAAATACAGCTGAATTCTTCCTGTGTCATCTTGTAATTCGACAAAAGAAGCATTTCCCATTATTCGCCTGCTCAATATACGTCCGGCAATAACCACGTCTTTGCGCTCGCTTTGGTTTTCTTCAAAACTTTTAATGATGCTTGCACTATTATCATTTATTTTAAATTCTGCAGCAGGATATGGGTCTATGCCCAATTCCCTGAGAGCCTTAAGTGCTTCCCGTCTTTGAACTTCCTGTTCGCTTAGTCCTATATAATCCATATTTTTTTCGTTTGGTGCAAATTTAGATAAAAATAATAAAAATTGTGTTGTTCATCTCCAATTGTATTAGACTGAAACATGGGTTTGAGTTTGGTATATTCGATTTGTTATTACGACCATGGGTGAAACCCTATGTTGTAATACCAGCCCAGTGAAACGCAGATTCTCCAAACTTACACCCTCCTGTAGGGATTAAGGAGGAGAGCTCGGTATGAAAAAGACCATTGGTATTCAAGGAAAAATTCTGCTTACCGTCATCGTCGGTATTGTTCTGGTTACTGTTATAACGGTACTCATCCAGTATCGGGGATTCCAGCAGGATATGGAAAACAACAACACCACCTTGTTTTCCCAGATTGGGAACACCTACAGTACAACCTTGGAAAATGAGCTCCAATACCTTTCTTTGACAGTCAACGCCCTGCTTCAAAATCCCCAGGTATCCAGACTCTTTGCTCAAGGAAACCGTCAGGAACTTTCGGCTATGTATACTGATTTCTTCCGAGAACTCCAAAGGGATTTCGATATTGCCCAGTTCCAGTTTCATACCCCCCTGCTACCAGTTTCTTGCGACTTCATGCTCCCGGCCAGTTCGGTGACGATCTATCGGGTTTCAGGCAAACGGTTGTTGAAGCTAATCGCAGGAGACAGCCAGTGCTGGGTTTGGAAGTGGGAAGAGGGGGGCCGGGAACCCGGGTAGTACACCCGGTGTTTCTGGAAGATGGTCAACATATTGGCTCTGTGGAATTCGGCGGATCGGTAGCATCCATATTTAATAACCTGCGTACCACTTTTCAAGTGGAATACGCAATTGGAATATTTGATGCTGTCTTTCAACAGGCCCGGAGATTCGATAATGAACCAACCGATGTGGTTATTGATTCGGTGGTGTTTTATTCCTTTTCCGGAGATATTGCCTCTGCCATTATGGAAAACTATCAATTTGGGCAGGGAGAATATCGACTCGATGGAAGACTTTTCTATACCCATTACATTCCTTTGTACGATTATTCGGGAAATGAAATTGGCAAAACTGTAGTAATGATCGACCGGACCCTGGCTCTTGCAGACATGAACAGGCAGATCTGGATTACCCTGGGGATGTTTGTCCTCATTGCCCTTTCGGTCAGCTTTGTGCTTCTGTTGGTTATTCGCTCTACCTTCAAACCCTTGGATCGGGTAATTCTGGTATCCGAAGACGTTGCCCGGGGCGATCTTTCCCAAAATATCCAATCGGAACGTAATGATGAAGCTGGAAGGATTCTTAAGGCAGTGGGGGAAATGGTACAGTCTCTTCGGATAACCTTTGATGAAATAAAAACCATTTCTCATTCGGTAACCACCGGAAGTATCCAATTATCCGACACTGCAGGATTGATTTCCCAAGGTGCCGCTGAACAGGCTGCTTCGGTCCAGGAAGTTTCTGCTTCCATGGAGGAAATTGGTTCTAATATTAATCAGACCTCTGATAATGCCCAGGAAACCCAGAAAATCGCCATTGAATCAGCTAAGAGTGCTGATGAGGGAGGAAAGGCGGTAAGGAGTACCGTCAGTGCCATGGAGCAGATCGTAGATAAAATTGCAATTATTGAAGATATTGCGCGAAACACGAACCTCCTTGCTCTGAATGCTGCTATTGAAGCAGCCCGGGCCGGGGAACATGGAAAGGGGTTTGCAGTGGTTGCCTCAGAAATTCGGAAGCTTGCAGAACGGAGTCAAAAAGCAGCCGCGGAAATTCACGACCTTTCCCAGAACAGCATGAATATTGCGAACTCAGCTGGGTCACTCCTGGAGAATATGGTACCCGATATTAACCGGACTGCAGAACTCATTACCGAAGTTTCCTCAGCCATGGGAGAGCAAAGTAGTGGTGTCCAACAGGTCAGTAAAGCCCTCAACGAATTAGACAAGGTAGTTCAACAAAACGCAGGAGCTTCAGAGCAAATGGCGTCCATGTCAGAACACCTGTCTGAACAGGCAGAATTACTCAGCACAACAATCAGTAAATTTACCCTGTGATCAGGGAAGGGGAATAGTATTTCGTAATATTTACTGACAAGAAGTAATAGTCCATCTTATGGAGTTGTGGTACCCTGTAAGTCTTGGAAAGTACCATTACCAACACACGACCATCATCACACCATGGAGGACCCTTATGAAACCCAATCCCTGGGATTTTCTGGACCAGTACCGGAACGAATTTTTTCCTGGCAGCTGGCCAACCCTGCCTGAACTTTTTCGTATAACCGCATCCCGATACGGAAAGCGCCCCTGCTTTACTATTTTCAGCCCTGACCGAGTTACCCTGACCTACGATCAGGCTCTGCACAAGATTCTTCAGGTTGCTGATTTCATGGCTGCCAACGGCATTCAGCATGGTGACCGGGTAGCCGTCAGTGGAAAGAATTCACCGGAGTGGGCCATTGCCTACCTTGCAGTTACCTTTGCAGGGGCTGTTGTGGTTCCTATTGATTACCAACTGAAGAACAATGAAATAAGTAACATTCTCAAGGCTTCAGAAGCAGTAGCCCTGTTCATTGATGAAGAAAAGTTCGATGCCTTTTCCCCCGATTCTTCAGGACTGAAGGCCCGATGGTCCCTTTCGCCAAAGAAATCGGACTATCTGTACGAACTCCAGGCAACTGCTTCTGTTCCCGAAATTATTCCTGCGAAAGAAGATGAACTGGCTGCAATTCTTTTTACCAGTGGAACCACCGGAAACCCCAAGGGGGTCATGCTGACCCACAGCAATTTTGTGGCAGACTGCTTTCTTGCCCAATACCATATGGAGCTTTTTCCCACCGATGTTTTCTATGCCCTCTTACCGCTGCACCATTCCTACAGCATGCTCGCGGTGTTCATTGAGTCCATTTCGGTTGGGGCGGAACTGGTGTTCGGTCAGAAACTGGTTACATCGGCCATTTTACACGACCTGAAGGCTGCCCAGGTAACCATGTTCCTGGGGGTTCCCATGCTGTTCAACAAGGTTCTTGCGGGAATCATGAAGGGAATAAAGGCCAAAGGCCCTGTTGTTTTCGGACTCATTCGAACCATGATGGCAATTTCCGGATTCATCAAGAAAACCTTCAAAGTTAACCCCGGCAAGAAAATGTTCGGCTCAGTTCTCGATAAAGCCAGCCTGCGGTCTATTCGGATTTGTATTTCCGGTGGAGGTCCTCTTGCCCCGAGTATTTTCAAGCAATACAACCAGTTGGGAATCGATTTTGTCCAGGGCTACGGCTTAACCGAAACCAGCCCTATTCTGACCTTGAATCCCGTAAAAGCCTACAAGGAAACCAGTGTAGGCAAGCTTCTTCCCCGGGTCGAATGCAAAATCGACAACCCAGATCAGGATGGTCGGGGAGAAATTATTGTGCGAGGACCCATGATCATGCAGGGTTACTATAAAAATCCTGAAGCAACCGCAGAAGTCCTCGATGCAGATGGTTGGTTTCGAACCGGCGATGTGGGTTACCTGGATAAAGATAATTACCTGTACCTTACCGGTCGCTGCAAGAACCTCATTGTTACTTCCGGCGGAAAAAATGTCTATCCCGAAGAAATTGAAAATGCTTTTCAGCTCTACACCGAAATTGAGCAAATCCTGGTCAGGGGATTTACCGAGTCAGAAGAAGACCGATCTGAGAACATCGAAGCCCTGATTTATCCAAACAAGGAGATGTTTGCAACCTTTGTTGATGGCGGGTCTGCATTGAAAGACGTTGTGGAAAAACGAATTCGAGCCATTGTAGATGAGGTAAACCCAACCCTGCAGCCCTACCAGAAAATTGTTCGGGTAACAGTCCTGGAAGAACCCCTGGAAATGACAACGACGAAAAAAATTAAGCGATTTTAAGGTGTTGATTCGGACCGCAGTCAATTTAGAAGGCAGAACCGTTTTTCCGGTGGTTCTGCCTTTCTTTTTCCTGTGAATTCAATTGTCCAATGCTTTTTAGTAGATTTTTAGTTAGTCACCCATATGTGTCAGAAAAGGATTAAACCAGAACTTTGGCTCATCAAGGGGGAGAGAATCTGGGATAAATGGGTTGTTCAAATTGAAGATCCTCCGATTCTGAAAATCAATTTTTGCCAAATACTCCCCGTACCACTGGTACAGTAAAGAATCAAAACTCCCATCGTCCAATGCCTGTAACAATCCCCGGTGTATTCGGTCTGCCAAGGCAATATTCTCTTTGTTGACATAGAAAAATTCTGCATTGTGGTAGTAAAGCATCAGGATTGGTTCGATCATCAGGTCCGGGTGTGAATTTTTACGGATTGCAAGTTCATTCCATGGTTCATGGATAGCGCGATGCAGAAAATCGAACCGTTTTGCCTGAAGCATGGTGAACAGGGGATCATACTGAGCATTAGTAATGACATGGGCAAAATTGTGTTCCAGCACCGGCAGATCACCCCAATTGCTGCCATAGCCTGCACGGAATTTTTGTAAATCAAAAAGAAATCTGACCGCTTGGAAATCTGATTGACTGTCCTTGTGGATGAGCAATAACCTCCACCCCAGCATTCCTTTTCTGATTGGAACTGGAATTGGACGGAGTAACTCATCAGCATGGGTACTGGCGGGAAGGGTAATGACATCAAAATCCTGTCCAAGAGAGAGTAAGCGCATCATCCGTTCCTGCACCGATCCCGGATGGGTACGAATTATTCGATAGGGACCATCGGTACTGAGTGTTTTATCCAGGGCAAGATCCAGCAATGCTGCAGGGTAGTCATACCGGGTATCGGTTATTGTTTCCCCAGCAGGGAAGCGAACAATAGTCAGCGAGTAGGCTTGGCTAAGGATAATAAAAAATAATACGAGTACGAGAGAATATTGTTTCCGCATTTGTTGCAATCCCTGCAATTAATATGTGTCAATCAGGAGGTTAGTGCAAGGGTCATAGACAACACAGTAAAGGATTTTCTCTGAACTTCAGTCCTTTATTAGCTCATTCCTTCCGCAATGCCCACAGTTCTCCGGATCGGGTAAAGGATTTTTTCCTGGCAAGCAGAATGTACCAGACCATACTGAGGATGATATACCCAATGCTGACTCCCACGCCTGCATAGAACCATCCCATTTCACCGGTCATGAACGCCCTGGCCGGAAAGTTTATAGCCAAAATAAAAGGGATGGCTGCAACAAAGGTAATCCCCGAAGCGTAGCTGTAATCAGAGGCTACAGGCGTTTCAAAGTCCGGATCCAGAACCCGTAAAAGAGCAAGCCCTGTTGTCAGGGTTCCGGTACAAGCCCCGAATAAAATCAGTGTCCGCAAAAATCTATGGTCGCTGAAAATTCTTGAGCTCATCCAGGGAATGAGGAAGAAAATCATGACCGTACCAACAACTGTTACAACCGTAATGGGTAGCCAATACTTGAATGCTATAACAAGGCTAATGGCTGCAATAGCGCTGGTGACCATGAAATCCACCGATAATCCAGAGAGCCTGCTCAAGGTGCGGTCATCTAGAACATGATCCACCTTCAATGCATTCATTATAGCTCTGACAGCAAGTCCTATAAGGGCAGCAAAAATGAAGCTAATCCCCCAAAGATTGGTTGCCAGCTCAGTTCCTGTTGGACCGGCAAATGCGAGCATCACCTCCATACCTTTCAGAAAACCGAAGGTGAGCAAATAGGTTATCAGGACGAAAACAACGTTAATGCTCATAGAATCTATGGCTTCGGTTTCGGTGGTTTGGTAAGCACCAACGGGTAAGTCCGAATTACGGGGATAAATTCCCGTCTTAACATCCTTCGATTTCAGGTTTCTCAGTGCATGGGGGCGGATCCAATGGTGCTTGATGCCGTAGTGAATCATCAGAATTCCCCCAAAGCTTGCCATAATAAAACCCAGGGCAGCGAAGGTCAGCCCGACCGTTGCACCATCCTCAATGCCGAAAATTCTCCAGCCCTCTCCTATGGCAAAAGCCTGTCCGGGACCCAGGGCGAATCCCAGGGGGAATAACAATCCAAAGCTGTGGAAGAGCTCGGGGCTAATGGTTTGAATGAAAATCCAGGTGACAACGAGACCCAGGAAAGCCTGGGTTCAGTACTGATTCAGGATAACTACCGCCAGGCCTTGCCTGTTCCTGCGGGCACCGCTGCTTTTCGGTGTGCGCCGAAGGGTAAGGGCAATAAAGGAAATGCTTAGCAGGTGGTAGGCAATTTCACCGAGAAAGTCCTGATTGAATCCGAACCGGGGGAAGACAAAATTGTAAAAAGGAAGGAGTAAAAAACCGGCAATGATTGAATTAGGTATTAGAAACCGTTGGAAGAAATAGATTTTTGCCCGGAGCAATGTTGCAATAGCAAGGCCTGTTGCTATGATGCCTGCGTGTAGGTAAAAGGTCCAGTTAAATGCCATGGAGACCTCCCGAAATGAGTATAATCCGAAATTCTTACTCTGGGGAGGGAAAGTTGAATTTTTTGGTCAAGAACTGAGTTGAATGTGATATTGCCCAGTTCAACGCCAAATAAGAATCCCTAAACTCACCAGGGTCCAGGGTTCTACCGGACGCTCAGGTCCAATGGAGTCCCGGGTTAACCAATCATCGTGGAGTCGGTGGATTTCCCCAAACAGCGAGACCCCACCCTTGGGTCGCTGGTACCGAAGTCCACCGCGGATAAGCCAATCCACATCGGTGAACCGGGTCTCCTGAACTTCATTTCGGATTACCGACAGCCTGCCTGAGGTAAAAAGATCCACCCCATTGGGAAGCTGGACAGGTTGAAAATCAGCATCAAGAAAAAGCCCCCCTTTATAGGGCTCGGGAGCGTCGAACTGGAAGACTGGTTCCAGTGCATATTCCATCCTGCTGGATAAGCCAAGAAACCACGGAGAAAAACCCCAGTCCCCCTGAATAATTGGCCATTGTACATCCAGCCTCAGGGTGTCGTGAATTGGTGTTCTCCTTCTGGTTCTGTCCAGATCGTGTTTTGAGTTATGATGAAATCCAAGAGAAACCCAGGTACCGTTGGAGAACGTATAACCGACACGGATGTATTGTTCAATAACAACCGCCGATGAGTCGATGAGCCAGGTATTTGTGGACCAGTCCTTGGGTTGTTCGCTGATGAACATCATCCGAACCATTCCGAGAATGGTGGTATTCTGCCATCCAAACAGGGAGAAGTCACCACCCAGGTCGTAAATATAATTCAATCCCAGGCCATCCTCGGTTTTTGGACTTCCCGATGAATCGCTTATTCTTTTCAGCATGAGCCAGGAGTTGCCGTATTGAGTATTTGCTCCTGTTTGAGGGGAAAGGGGCGGTGGTGCCAGAACCTCAGCAGTTACTGAAACAGTAACGAATTGCCCCAGGCTTAATGCGAGTATGAGCAGTATCATAATCCGTGTTCTTTCCATGGGTTCACCTCCGGAAGATTGGGACGGGGGAAATTGGGATGGTCTTAAATTAAAAATAGACTCTTGCGTTGTCAGAGTCCAGGGCTTACAATTGGATATTATCTTATAGATAAAAAAAGCGGCACCAGAAGACCCTTGCTTTTCAACGGTCTGGTTAATGCGCACCGAGCCTGCCCCCCCAAACCAGCCAAGGCTGCACACTCCTGTACTCCTGTTCCGCAAAACCAGCGTAAGGGGGCAGTTTCATGGCCGATACGGCAACTTCACAAGTAGAGATCCTCAATCCAGCCACAATTTTTGTAGAACAAACGCCGGAAAACCAGAACAAGCTTTCCGGAATCATTTCAGAATTCCTGTCTACTCCAGGAGGCCTCATTCCTGTGTTGCAACAGGCCCAACAAGAGTTCGGGTACCTTCCTCGCTGGTCATTGGAACAAATAAGCGCGGAAATGAACCATCCACTGAGCGTGGTTGCGGGGGTTGTGAGTTTTTATTCATTCTTTTCCACCCAGCCCAAGGGAAAGCACACCGTACGGGTTTGTCTGGGAACAGCCTGCTATGTCCGGGGAGGGAACCTGGT
>SKVS01000243.1 GCA_007129335.1 Spirochaetaceae bacterium | reverse complement strand
TGTCTTCCTGAATTGCCATTTCAATTAATTCATCCAAACCAGGCCCTTGGGCCCCAAGGACGAATGGGGTAATAACGAAAGCCAGAAATCCTAAGCCCCATTTCGTCCTTTGTAACCTTCTTTGCTGCATACTTATAAAATGCACAAATTATGCCAGGGTTTCCATTTTTTTCTCATTTTTTTTAACTCCATATTATATAGTGATATAGATACGATTTGGATCTTTTTTGATTCCCGGACTATAGGCTTGTATTCATGTTAATGTAACAAAATTACCCACTTCACTGCTCGAAGTGAGAACTGAGGGTACACCTGAATATGTAAGTACCTGAATATCTAAACTCCCGGATGCCAAGAGCACAGGTTTTTAGCTTTCAGAGTTGACGGGCCAGGGCCAGGGCAGCTTCGTATTCAAAGTCTTCGCATGCCCGAACAATTTCCCTGCACAAGTGTTTCTGGGAACTATGTTCCAATTCCTGGTACAGATCGCGGGCTATTCTCGTAGCCCGGCTGTCGTTCTGTATCAGGAAACCCAAGAGGGATTGGAGGTAAAGGGCAGACTTTCCCTGGATATCCGGATGTGCTTCCTGGGACGGGGACCCTGGGACAGGAGAATCTTTCTGAAATGATCCAAACCACTGATCAAGTCCCTCAATAATGGGAATCAAGGTTTTATGCATGTCCTGCACAAGGGATTGAATCCCTGTATCCGAGGTATCAGAGTTCAGGGCCTCGTTCACCAGAGCAGTCGCCTGATAAACCGATTCAATACCCAGATTACCCGATGTTCCCTTTAAGGTATGGACCCAATGGATCTGCTGTTCCCGGGAGCCGTTCGTCCAAAGTTCGTTCCAGTCCTGTATGTGGGTCTGATACATGCGGAAAAACGTTTCCATGAGCCGTTTGAATAAGATCCTGTTCCCCCGAATTCGTCTGAGCCCCTTGGCAATATCCCATCCAGGCAGGGACGGAATAGGTTCTTCCACAGGTTCCAGTTCATGCAAATCCGTCTGGGCGTACCGGTCTGCTGGTTCATCTATGGAGTCAATCACTTCCAAAGAAGCCTGTGGATCCTGGTCATCCAGATTTTCTGGAGTATCCTGCCCGAGCCAGCGCAGGAGTACCCGGAAGAGTTCGTTCAGATCGATAGGTTTGGTAACGAGAGCATTCATGCCCGCATCCAGTACCCGTTTTTCCACATCCCCAATGGCATCGGCACTGACAGCAATAATTGGTATGTCCGTATACGCCTGATCCGACCGGATAAACCTGCTGGCGGCGTAACCATCCATCTCGGGCATTTGCAAATCCATGAGGATGGCGTGAACGGATATTCCATGGGATGTTGCATCCTGAAGAGCCTGAATTGCCTGTTTGCCATTTTTGGCTATATGCACGTCGATGCCTTCTGCTTCCAGGAGTTCGGTAAGAATTTCCCCATTAATGTCGTTGTCATCAACCACGAGAACGGTTAGGGGGAGTAACTTGCCCAACTGACTGGAGAGGTGTTCGTATCCAGCTTCTCTTTGATCCTGCTGGGATGAGGTGCCGATTCCAAGTTCTACGGTAAAGAAGAAGGTGGTTCCCTGTCCTTTGATACTGTCGACCCAGATCTTTCCTCCGTGCATTTCCACTAACCGTTTTGTAATTGAAAGACCCAGACCCGTACCTCCGTACTTTCGGCTAACCGATGGATCAATCTGGGTAAAATGCTGAAACAGGGTACGCAGCGAGCGGGAATCGATACCAATACCCGTATCCTGTACTCTAAATCGGAGTGTGACCTTGTCACCTGATTTTCCGCTGAGCCGGGCGCACAGGGTAATGGTACCACTGTGGGTAAATTTTATTGCATTACTGGTCAGGTTTAACAGAATCTGGGTGAGCCTCAGGGGATCTCCAACGAGAGAGGGAGGAATATCCGGGTCAATTTCCAGATGGAGGGCAAGACCTTTTTCTTGGCAGCGTATCTCAATAATGCTTTGTAAATCCCCAAGAATTTGACTGAGCTGAAATTGTACCGATTCCAGTTCCATTTTCCCGGCCTCAATCTTGGAGAAATCAAGGATGTCGTTAATTATTCCTAAGAGATTTTTCCCAGCAGAAGAAATTTTATCCAGGTAATCCTGTTGACGCTGGTCTAGTTCGGTGCGACCCAGGAGGGTGCTTATCCCTAAAATTGCATTCATGGGGGTACGGATTTCGTGGCTCATATTCGCCAGGAAACTGCTTTTTGCCCGGGTTGCACTTTCGGCGGTTTCTTTTGCCCTGGCAAGCTCATCGTTGAGGTGTTTCAAATCCGTTATGTCACTGGCAATGCCGAATAATCCTACAATTTTCCCCTGGGAATCGAAAAAAGGACGCTTGCTTGTTTTTTCATACCGGGCATCCCCAGCAATTCCCACGTAGGCATGAATAGCTCCGTTCACGGGATTCCCCTTGTCCAGGACATCCCGGTCTTCCTGCCAGAACTGGTCAGCCATTTCTTGAGGGAAAAGGTCGTAATCGGTTTTTCCGATAACATCCCGCCAGTGTGCAAAACCGTTTACCAGGGCAAACTGCTGGTTCACTATGCGGTATTGTCCCTGGGTGTCTTTTATGAACAGGTAGTCGCTGGAATTTTCCAGCAATGCAAGGAAGTTCAATGACATGTTGAGGGTTTCAGTAATGTCCCGAAATACCATGACTGCCCCAACCAATTTTCCGTTCCTGGTCAGCGGGGTGCTGCTCATTTCTGCGTGGAAGATAGTTGAGTCGAGCCGCCGGATTTTAACCTCCTGGTTGGTCACCCTGGTGCCTCTGGTAAGGGTTTGGAAAAACTGGCTGTTCTCCCAGGGTATCGGTTGATCGTCGGGACCAATGAGTTGCAGAAGGTCATGACTCGGTTTGAGATCAATCTGGTTCCTGGCTACTCCAAGGAGGTTCGAAGCTTCGGGATTGGAAAAGGTGACCATGCCCTGAAGATCCACTCCCAGAATACCCTCGGTAACCGATTCCAGGAGCAGCCGGATCTGTTCTTCCTTTTCCCTGAGCTGTTGTTCCCGTTCAGTCAGTTCGGAAATGTCGGAAATGAGGGCGTAGAATCCAGTCTGCATTGACCCTGTACCGGAAACCGGACTCAGGTTTACCATGGCAGGTACGGGTTTCCCATCTGCCCTTAGGATGACTAGGTTCAGACTGCAGGGTTGTAAAGCCTCCAGCGGCTCGGTAGCCTGAGCCCAGAGTTTCTGACTTTCCTCATCCAGAAACTGTTCCATTGGCAGACCCAAAAGATCTTCTTCGGACATGCCGAGGATTGCACAATACCGGGGATTCACTTCCAAATGCTCGCCCCATTCGTTGTAAAGAACAAAGCCTTCATTCGCGTTTGTCAGGATATCCCGGAGTCGTTGTTCCGAATTGGCTGCCTGTGCCAGAGCCCGGCGGAGTTCACTTTCCTCCTGAATGTCCCGGGAGGAGGCATTGGATTGTCCAGGGTTCGGTTGTCCGGTCATGATCTTTCTAACACCGCAGGGCCTGTTGTTCGATATCCAGATCCATGGATGTGGATGCAATGACCCTGAATCGGTCACTGAGCTTTTCGAAAACCTGAACCAGAACTGGGTCAAAATGGGAACCGGAACCCTGAAGAATTGTTTGCACCGCTACAGTATGGGGAAAGGGCTCCTTGTATACCCGTTTACTAATGAGGGCGTCGTACACATCAGCAATTGCCATTATTCGCCCTGACAGGGGTATGGCTTCGCCGGACAAGCCAAGGGGATATCCCGAACCATCCCATTTTTCGTGGTGTGTATGAATAATCTCCCGGGCGTATCGGAGGAAATTGGTTGTTCCCAGCATTTGCTCGCTTCGGGCAATAGCTTCGTAGCCAATGGTGGTGTGGGTTTTCATAATATTGAACTCTTCAGGTGTAAGAGGCCCGGGTTTGAGCAGGATGCTGTCGGGTATACCCACCTTCCCAATGTCGTGCAGAGGTGCTGATTTCTGAATCTGTTCTTTATCTGCTGGGGTAAGGGAAGTACCGTAACCCGCAATGTGGGGCAGGTTTTCGGTAATGAGGCGAACAAAGTTCTGGGTACGCCAAATATGATTCCCCGTTTCCTTGTCCCTGGCTTCTGCCAGAGTCGCCATGCTGGTAATGGTAACATCCTGGGTAGTGGTTAATTCCTGGGTTCTGATTTTTACCCTTCGTTCCAGTTCTTCGTTTTCCCTTTTCAAGGCAAGCTTGGCTGACCGAAGTTCCAGGTGGGTTCTTACCCTTGCCAACACAATGAGTGGGGCAAAGGGTTTGACTATGTAGTCCACAGCTCCCAGGCTTAACCCATGGGCTTCGTCTTCTATTTCATCCTTTGCGGTTACAAAAATTACCGGAATATCCCGGGTAGCCGGGTTTTCCTTCAACATGGTACAGACCTGGTATCCATCGGGTTCGGGCATGAGAATATCCAGAAGAATGAGGTCCGGAGGATCTGTGTCCTGTGCCAGGGCCAGAGCCTTGGTACCATCCTTTACAGCTTTAATCCGGTAATGGGGATTGAGGATTTCATCGATGACTGCCAGGGTGGAAGGGGAATCATCAACCACCAGAATAGTTTTTACCTGTTCCAAAGACACCTCGCAGAAAAAGGGATTTTTTTTTACATTCCCGCACTTTCTAAGGATAATCCCCAAATCCCGGGATTACAAGGTTTTTTCCCAGGGCAAAGTCATATGGCAATCGAGCATGAAAAAATAGCGCAATTAGGTTGGGGAAACCTCTGATAATGAGCCCTTAATTGGTTATTTCACCACATTACTTTGCCATATGGGTTTGCCCTCGGGCCTTTCCTTAAGGCACTCCGGCAGTACTTTTTTTCCACGCTGTTACTACCAGGGCTTCAAGAGATGGATATTCCATATCCCTGCCGGCTATTTCGAATCGGAGATCGGAGAAATCTCCCTGGTGCAGCCATTCGGTAAGGGTATCTTCATGAAAACCCAGCCAGAAATCACCGAACCGGTCTTTTATCCAGTCTTCGTGATGGTTCGCCAGGTCAAGAATGAGCAGCTGCCCTCCGGGTTGGAGAATGCGACCAGCTTCAAGAATTGCATCAAGGGGTCTGGGAATGTGGTGAAGTGCATGGCTAATGACAACCAGGTCAAAGCTGCTATCGGGAAATCCTGTGTTCTCCATGGATGCCTGGCGAAACTCCAGGGAACCTCTGAGGGGTTGGCCAGTATGGAGTTGTTGTGCCAGGCGGATTTGTTCTGGACTGTTATCGATACCGATTACCCTGTTTCCGTGGCGTGCCAAAAGGGCTGCTAAGCGGCCATTCCCGCATCCCAGGTCGGCAATATCCCGATCATGAAGGGTAAGGAGGAATGCTGTAGCCAGACTCTCCCATCCCTGACCGGGACTGCGCTGATTCTGGGTTTTTTGATCCCGGAAATAACTCAGGGATGCTTCCTGCCGGCGATCCATAACTCCTTGAAGGGTCCGCTGATCACCCTCGTACCAGGGGGCCTGGGGGAAAAGTTGCTTTGCGGTTTTCAGTAATTTCCCTTCCAGACTGTCTCCCCTGGTTCGGGAAAGGCGGTAGAAAACAAATTGGCCCTCTTTCCGGGCACTCACTAAGCCTTGATCCTTGAGCTGGGATAGCTGGGAGCTCAGGGTAGATTGACCAAGGTTGAGAATTTCGGTCATTTCTTTCACCGTCAATTCGTTTCCGTCAAGCACCGCCAGAACTCGTAGCCGGGCTTGATCGCTCAATAATCGCAGAATAGTAGTAAAGTGGTGAATGTCCGACATGGTACCAGTATAGCCGATATTTGCTCTTGAATCATTAGTCATAAGCGACCTAGTTCTCCTAGGCTTACTAATTTTTACACTTTCAATATTCACCCTGGGTTTGCCCTGGCATCCGCCCTTGATCGGAAAACCCTAATCCCGTAGGATGCGTGCATGTACCATCGGACCGAGAAGTTATTTGGCTTAAAATGGGACCTTGCCTTGTATTTTATGCCCCTGCTTATTTTTTCGTATCTCATTCGGGATTATCTTGCAGATCTCTACGTTGGTGCAATAATGCTCGGATACTTTGCCCTCCTTACTTCCTTGCTCCTGAACCATGGGGCTGTATACATTCGGGTTCTTCTAGCAAAGAGGTTTGGATACGCTTCCAAATACGATTACAAGCAGATCCTTCCTACCAGTTATCCTCTGCAAAACATTACCTTTACCCAATTAGTCCTGTTGGAAACCATTCCCCTTGGAATCCATTTGGCATTCTTGATTGTGTTTATTTTCGTTTCCCATCTTACCGGAAGCAAATATATGACAACCCTATGGTTGGGAACCTTTCTTTTCTCTTTTATTCATATTCGGGCAAGTTTGCGAAGGGTGGTGTGGGCCAGGTTTTATAAGGGGGAGTCTTTCCGATATACAAAAAGAACAATTCATGTGTACAGTCGTGAACCTTCGAAGTTTTCCCGGTTTTTTTCTATGCCTTCCACCCAATAAAGAAGTATTCTCTCCCTTATGACGAATAAATCCCAATACGATATTCTTGGCGGACCTGTTCTTCCATCCCTGGTTCGAATGGCCCTTCCTGCGAGCATAGGCTTCTTTTTTAACACTATGTACAATGTTGTGGATACCTACTGGGCAGGAACCCTTTCCACCGAAGCCCTCGCTGGTTTGTCCTTGAGTTTCCCCCTCTATGGGGTTCTTCTGGCCATTGCTGTAGGAACCAGTTCAGGGAGCAATGCCCTTATTGCCAATTATCTGGGTGCTGGGAAAGAACAGGAAAGCAGAATAATACTTGCCCAGTCGCTGAGCTTCGGAGCCATTTTCACCTTTGTGTTGGGAGTTCCCCTCTTCTTTGCTCTGAGACCCATTCTCGGATTCCTGGGTGGTGGTTCCCAGGCCCAGGAAGCCGCCCTTGCCTACACCCAAATTATTATTGCTGGGGGAATCTTCTTTGTTCTCAATCAGGTATGGAACTCCGGTCTCCAGGCTCGGGGGGACACAAAGACCTTCCGGAACATTCTCATTATCAGCTTTCTGGTGAATGTCGGGCTGGATCCTCTTCTTATGTTTGGTTGGAGTCCCGCAGGAATTACCATTATTCCGTCAATGGGGGTAAGGGGTATAGCCCTGGCGACAGTCCTTGTTCAGGCTGGAGGAATTTTTTATATAGCCCGACGGGGTAAGGTCCTGGGTATTCTGAAGAATGTAAGCCTCAGGGATTTTATCCCTCAGAGGGAGCGGTTCAGGGAAATTCTTGGCCAGGCTCTTCCTGGAATGCTCAGTTTTCTTACTATGGCAGCCGGAACCTTTGTTATTACCGGTTACGTTGGGCGGTTTGGAACCGCTGCAGTTGCGGGGTACGGAGCTGCTATCCGCATTGAACAAATAGCCCTTATCCCTACCATTGGACTGAACATTGCTTTGGCTACCATGGTGGGTCAAAGCAACGGAGCCGGGAAAATTGAAAGAATCCGTCAATCCTACCGGGTTACCCTGCTGCTCGGTTTGGGAATATTTCTTACCCTGTATCCCTTTATTTTTCTTTTTGGGTACCGGCTCATTGGAGTCTTTAACAGTGATCCGGGTGTTATGTCTGTTGGTACCTCATACTTGCGGATTCAGGGCATAACCTTTTACTCCTATGTAATTCTTTTTCAGGCAAATTCGATTCTCCAGGGCTTGAAAAAACCCGGAGCAATATTCTGGATAGGATTGTATCGCCAATTAGGGGCACCTCTGGGAGTTTTTACCTTGTTCGCTTTTACCCTTGGTCTTGGGGTAGTAGGGGTCTGGTGGGGCCTTGCTGTGGTTAACTGGAGTGCAGGGGTATTTACCTGGTGGTGGAGTTGGCGGTTGATTCGTCAGCGGGAAGTGCTGGGAAATTCCGGGTAAAAAAAGGCTGGATTCTTTTCACGGAATCCAGCCACTCCTTTTTTGCACCCTTCTGTCAGGACTTCCGGGGACCAGGTAAGAAAAGCAGTCATTCCCTGGTTGGTGCGCCCCGATATTCTTTGTTTCTTCTCAAAGAATGTCTATAATTACCGGTTCTCGGGGAATTATGCAAGATCTATTTTTAATCGAAAATCTTGATCCATCCACAAGGTTTACGCCTTCCCAATCCACAATGCCTTCGGGAAGAATAGAATTCAGTTCCAAGGTATTCTGTTTGTCCTGTATAGCAAAAATGCCCAATCTGAGCCGGGAAACCTGCAGATTTTCGGCAGTATAGAGGTACGAAGCAACTACCACCCCTTCTACCACCGTGGGGTGCAGGATGTAATGTCCGTGAGCGTGTATTGGATCCCT
>SKVS01000108.1 GCA_007129335.1 Spirochaetaceae bacterium | reverse complement strand
GTAAGGGGAACCATTCGGCCCAGGGGGGTGTTCTCAAAAATTGGTTACTCAGGTTTCTCGATGAGCAACCCTGCGCCGGAGCCCGGGGGACAGGGAGGAAGGAACACGGAGGTTCCGGAGCTTTGTGGGTTGTTCTGAAATAGTAGGTGAATGATTTTTACCGTTCGCGGTAGATTATGCGTCCCCGGGTAAGGTCGTAAGGTGAAAGGGCTACCTTTACCTTGTCTCCCGGTACAATCCGAATATAGTGCTTTCTCATTTTCCCGGACAGATGGGTAAGAATTACATGCCCGTTTTTTAACTCAACTCGAAACATGGTATTGGGAAGGCTTTCCCGAACCACCCCTTCAACTTCAATCGCTTCTTCTTTTGCCACTCTAACTCCTTGATATGCGAGAACATAGTAGGATATGTCAAATCCTTTGTCAAGCTTGTTGACTTTTTGTGGGTTTTATTGCAAAGTTCTCAAACTTTTTTGCCTATGTAAGGAGAGTTCCATGGACCAGGAATTTGTTCAGCGGATGAAAGAAAAACTGCTGGAGACGAAAGCAGAAATTATTGAGAACCTGATTCATGAGGATGAGGATTTCCGTGAAATTGCAGCCTCAAATGATTTAAAAGACATGGTGGATGTGGCATCCTCTGACATTGATAAGAAGCTTCTCAGTGCCTTAAGCGCTCAGGACATGAAGCGGTTGCGATTAATCGATGCGGCTCTCGGAAGAATAGAGAATGGCAAGTATGGATTTTGTTTAGGCACCGGTAAGCCCATTCCCCGGGAAAGGTTGGAAGCAATTCCCTACGCCCTGTACACTATCGAATATCAAAGCGAACTCGACAGGAAAAACCGCTAAGATACCCGGGGCTTTCTGCCGATCCTCTAGAATGGAGGATCGTTATGGAAGCCCTGGCTCAATTAACCACACCTGCCTATACCTCTCTTTCACTGGGTAATTTTCTCAGGCCCCAGGTCTCAGGGGGTAAAATTGCCCTGCCCATTCGACCATATACGGTCTATGCCCAGTTCAAGCATATCGAAGCCGTTCCAGCCAGGGGTGGGGCGGGATACAGTATTTCAAAGGTACGAACCCTCGATACCCTTATTGACCGGTTGGTTCAATTGAAAGAGCGAAACCTGTCTCAACCTTCTTCCCAGGAACTTGGCTCCTTGTCTGATGAAGCTTTGGATGCACTTATTCAGGAATATTCCCAAAAACTGAACATGGCATTGCAAACGGGAATGGCAAAGCTGGAAGCGGATTACGGAATTGCCTTTGCCGGAGCACCGATTCCCACATCCGCAGGACACGGTTCCCTGGTCAATCTTGTGGCATAACCCGACTTTCCATAGTATATTAGTCATGAAATAAAGGAGTATTTCATGGCCGATACCTTCCGTACAGAAAGCGATACCATGGGGACAGTGCAGGTTCCCTCCTGGGCTTACTACGGTGCCCAGACTCAACGCGCAACAGAGAATTTTCAAATATCCCCCTATGTTCTTCCCCGTTTCATGATTCAAGCCCTTGGTTATATTAAAAAGAACGCTGCTTTGGCAAACATGGAACTGGGAACTTTGCCTCTCGATCTGGGGCATGCCATAGTTGAAGCTGCAGATGAGGTTATTCAGGGAAAGTGGGATAAGCATTTTCCTATAGATGTTTTTCAGACCGGCTCAGGTACCAGTTCAAACATGAATTCCAATGAGGTCATATCCAATAGAGCAAATGAGTTGCTCGGTCAGCCCTTGGGTACAAAAAAACCTGTTCATCCCAATGATCACGTAAACATGGGTCAGAGTTCCAACGATGTCTTTCCCACAGCCGTTCATGTGGCAAACCGCCTTGCTGCCGAAGGACTCATTGATTCATTACGTCATTTGTATATTTGTCTCGATAGAAAAACCGACGAGTTTTCCACCACGGTCAAGCTTGGAAGAACCCATCTCCAGGATGCAGTTCCCATGACCCTGGGTCAGGAGTTTTCTGCATTTGCTTGCCAGATTGATAAATCCATAGGACGAATTCAGAATACCCTGTATAACCTGGAAGATCTCCCCCTGGGCGGGACAGCCATTGGGACCGGCCTGAATTGCCATCCTGATTTTGCCCGCATTGCGGTTGGAGGGATTGCCCGGGATACCGGCCTGCCATTCCGTCCGGCTGCGAACAAGTTTGAAGGAATTGCTGCCAGGGATGCCCAGGTTGAGCTCATGGGAGCTCTTAATACCCTGGCTACCAGTCTCATGAAAATTGCCAATGACCTACGCTTATTAGCCAGTGGGCCTCGGGGTGCTCTGGGGGAAATAATTCTCCCGGGCCTCCAGCCGGGCAGTTCTATAATGCCGGGAAAGGTGAATCCGGTTATCCCTGAAATGGTCATCCAGGTTGCAGCCTTTGTTTGTGGTAAAGCAGTGTCGGTAACCATAGCTGGTCAGAATGCACCACTCCAATTAAATATGATGAATCCCCTTGTTGCTCATGAAACCTTGACGTCAATGGAATTATTAACGAATACCTGTCGCACCTTTGGGGATACATGTATTGTTGGTATTACGGCGGATGAGCAGCGATGTGCCGACTGGATCGAGTGGTCCCTGGCTTTGGTCACACCCCTGGCAACAAAAATTGGTTATGAAAAAGCAGCCCAGCTCGCCTATCAAGCTTACCGGGAGAAAAGAAAAATCCGGGAAATTCTTTTGGAACAGAAGGTCTTGTCTGCTCATGAGATTGACCAAATACTCGATCCCCGTACCATGATTTAGCAGTTCATGAAAAACTCTTGTACTAAATGACCAGGTTCATTGAAAATATGCTACACTTATTGGGCATATGGATACATATTTATAAAACAATCTTTGACGTACCACCAAAGGAAGGAGCATCGTATGAAAGAATTAAACCAAACAGATCCTGCTTATGTAGCAGCCATGACTCTTTACATGAACGGACAGTGGCAGGAAGCAGAACAAGCCTTTGAAAAACTTCTGGGAGAATTTCCGGACAATGCCTTTATCATGCTGAATCTTGCCCAGGTTTATTACAGTCTTGGACGACTTGATGAGGCTATTGAAATGAATAAAAAAGCCCTTGAAGCAAATCCGGAGCTGGGAATAGCCTATTACCGGCTTGGGGTATGTTACTTCAGAGCTGGTCGACTGGTTCGAGCTCTTGAAGCCTTTAACAGCGTTGTAGAATCCAAAAGCCAAAGTCATGCCATGGCACGGTATTTTGTTGGACTGATAAATTTTTTCCTGGGGAACGACGACACTGCTGATGAAGCCTTTGCAAATTTCCGGGGAATCAGTAAAGAATCCATGATTGCCAATTTCTTTCAGGCTCAAATAAAGCTCAAGCAAAACAAGCACCAGGAAGCATTGGATCTTCTGAAAGAGCTTGCGGTTGAAACGCCGAAGTTCAGCGAAGTTCATTATATGATGGGCCAGGCCTTGTATGGCCTGCACCAGAATACCGAAGCTATTCGCTGCTTTCAGAAGGTATTGGAAATCAATCCTGATGATAACAGGGCAAAAACTAAACTTACCTTAATGACCGACATGGATTGGTAGGATAAACCACCCAGAGTGATTTCCCATGGTTCACAACTCGAAATTTGGTGCCCATGGGATCTTATCATTGCTGAAAATTTCCTGAACATCCTCCCATGGACTGCCAATGGTACTCATGAATGAATGCCTGAAGGAATTATCCTTCCATGATCGGGAAAGAATCTTGAATGAGAAAGGAATATATACATGATGAAGGTTGGCGATAAAGTTCATGGGTTTACCATAACCGATGTTCAGGAAATACCCGAATACCGCAGCACAGGAATTCTTGCAACCCACGATACAACCGGAGCTCAGGTTTTCCATACTCATAACGAAGATCCGGAGAATTTGTTTGCCTATATTTTTAAAACAATACCCGAAAGCTCCCACGGAGTAGCCCATATTCTTGAACATACAGTTTTATGCGGA
Organism: Spirochaetaceae bacterium; assembly: GCA_007129335.1. Lineage (GTDB taxonomy): Bacteria > Spirochaetota > Spirochaetia > DSM-27196 > Salinispiraceae > SKVS01. The sequence goes on along the minus strand of SKVS01000108.1, from coordinate 4,361 downwards.
TCTCGTTCCTTTCCCGTAAAGGATCCTTTTCTTTTACTCCTCAAGGGTAGCATGCAGACCTTTCTCAACGCCTTTACCTACCCGGACAAAACCGTGTATCCCGCCAGTTCTACGGTGGAAAAGGATTTGTTCAACCTCATGGAAGTGTATGGGGATGCGGTGTTTTTCCCCCTGCTGAAATCCGATCTGTTCCGCCAGGAAGGCCATCGTCTGGAACTCGATGCCCAGGGAGGACTGGTAAGAACGGGCATAGTATACAACGAAATGAAGGGGAACTATTCGACCCATGATTCGGTCGCTGGAGACTGGTGCTACCGCACTCTCTTTCCCGATACCCCCTACCAATACGATTCAGGAGGGGATCCTAAGGTCATACCTCAGTTGGAATATGAAGAATTCAAGATGTTCCACACAACCTACTATCATCCAACCAATACCCTGGTTTACCTCTATGGAAATATTCCAACTCAGCGTTACCTGGAATTTATTCAGAACAGGTTTTTCCAGCATTTCGAGCCAATTAAGCCCCTTGACCCAGTTTCCCTGCAAAGCCGGTGGGACAGGGCCAGAACTATGGAAATCAGTTATCCTGCGGGTCAGGAAGACAGGGAGGAGACCCATAGCTCGGTTACCCTGAACTGGATGCTCTTTCCCGTTGAGGATACCAAGCGTTTGCTTTCCTGGGAAATCCTGACTGAAATTCTCATGGGTAGCCCATCGAGCCCCTTGCAGAAGCTTGCTGCAGTCAGTGAACTCGGTGAGGATCTATCATCTACCAGTGGATTTGAAACCGAATTGCGCCAAACCGTTTTTTCGGTAGGACTTCAGGGCGCAGATCGGGCCAAGGCAGAAGAAATTCAGGAAATGTTCCTCCGGGAGCTTCGGCGGGTTGTTTCCGACGGGTTAAATCCAGAGCTTGTGGAAGGTACCCTGCGCAGGTTCGAGTTCCGAAACCGGGAGATAAAGGGTGGTGGACCCTTTGGGCTCAGATTGTTACGTAAAATCGGCCGGGGTTGGCTCCATGGAATTCATCCGGCAAAAACCCTTGTTTTTTCACCTCTTATGAAAGACCTGAGAACCGCTTTATTGCAGAATACCCGGTATTTTGAACAGCTCATTCAGGAAGATCTTCTGGATAATCCCCACCGGTCGACGGTCATTGTCTATCCCGATGGCCAGCAAAATACCAGGGAAACAGCAGAAGAAGCCCAATCACTCCAGGACATTCTTGACAGTGTTCCTCCAGCTGAGCAGGAAGCCTTCAAACAGAAGGTTGCCAGGGAGCAGAAAGCACTCGAAGAATTTCAGAGCCTTCAGGATGATCCTGAAGATTTGGCAAAGATTCCTTTCCTGAATGTTTCGGATATTCCAAAAAAAGTGGAGGTAATCCAAACCCGGAAAGAAGTCATTTCCCGGAATCTGCCTTTGTACATTCACGACCTGTACACCAACGGCATTACCAGTATTGACGGAGTTTTCTCCTTTGAACACCTTACCAAGGAACAGCAACTCTTGTTGCCCTTGTGGACATCCTTTGTGCCTGTAGCAGGAATCCCCGGTAAGGATTATGAACAGTTGAGTCGGGACCTTTCCCTGGTTAGTGGGGGATTCTCTACCTATCCGGAGGTCCATGCGGGGCTGGATCTTTTAGCCGGAGCACGATCCCTGGCGGATAAGCAGCCTGCCCATCTACAGGGCCCTGTACGCCAGGGCACGGTTCATAAACACCTGTTTTTTCGGCTGAAAGCCCTGGATACCACGATTTCTGAAGCTCTATCTTATATTGCACCTATGCTTACCCAGCCGGATTTTACCGATTTGACCCACCTGGCAGAGGTATTCTTTGAACTGAGAAACGATGTTCGTTCTTCCATTCTTCCGGGAGGCAGCAGCTATGCAGTACTCCGGGCTGAGTTGGGCCTTCACCCCGCTCACGGAGTGGATGAGCGGCTTCGTGGTTTAACCCAGTATTTATTCCTGGAAAACCTCGCCCGATCGATCCACCGGGATAAAAAAAACGGCAGCAAGAAGACTCTGGAGGAACTTTCCCAGTGTTTGACCGACCTGGGGGTAAGTCTTGTTTCCCGGTCGAACCTCAGGTTAAACATTACTGCCCAGGATGACGCGGTTACATCCGCAAGGACACATTTGGAATCATTTCTTACGGGTCTCCCCGAAGAACTGCCGGAAAACAAGGCTGGGGTAACCGATGGAGTAAAGGAGGCCGCCGGGGAAGCCATGGGACATCTGGCCCTTCCCAATCCCCTTACGCGGATGGAGCTTCTGGAATATCCATCGAAGGTCGCCTATGTTGGGGCTGCGGTACCCGCAGCAGGATTTGGAACCCCGGAACAGGCACAGGAATCCCTGCTTGCCCATATTTTAAAGACCGGTCCCTTATGGGAGGAAATCCGCATGAAGGGGGGTGCTTATGGTGCCCATGCATCTTCCGATGGAATGGCAGGAATCTTTACCTTTGCCTCGTACCGGGACCCCCAAACAGCCAAAACCCTTGCCCGTTTCTCCCAGGCTCTGGCCGATCTGGAAACCAATGGTGTGGATCAACGTACCCTTGATCTGGCTAAGATCGGGTGCATTTCCAAAGAACAAAAACCTCTTTCCCCTGGGGAAAAGGGTATTGTAGGATTCAAGCGTGCTTTGTACGGCATAGAAGACCATTTGCGCCAGCACCGTAGAGACCTGATGCTGTCCATTGACAAAAAAGATGTGGAAAAAGCATCATCCCGTTTGGTTGATTCCATGAAATGGGCGCGAAAGGCAATTTTGTCAGGTCCTGAACTCCTTGATGCATTTGAGCAGGGGATTGATTTATCCAAGGAAGAAGCTCCAGTCCGAAAGAATATCAGCCGATAGAATAACCATGAAAAGGTTTCTCATTCCCGTACTTATTCTTTTCCTGGCTGCTGCGCCTGTTTCTGGTCAGGAGGATTCACCCATTGATGCGGCTTTGTACGCCGTTGGTTCGTTGTCTGCAAGCAATGTGTACCTGAGTTACCTTGTCCTCGGTACCGTTGCTGATGCCTACGCCCTGGGGCTGTATAACGAAAGCATTGCCGTGGGTATTGCCAGTGAAACCATGTATGTGAATTCCAATGCCCTTGAGAGTATTCGCTTGCTCAAGGAGGGGGGAACCCTGCTGGATGAGGATTTGACGGTGCTCATCCAGATTAGCCAGGTGTATGAACTCTTGAATCGCGAGGCCGAGGCGTTGATCCGGTTTATTTCGGATGTGAACGATACAGGCGAAGCGTTTCAGTCCTACAGGGACCAGGCGTGGAATGCCATTTCCCGCTTGCTGGGTCTTGATTCTTGAGCTTTACCCTATAGGTACTCCCAGTCGCTGTAACCCCAGGTAAACAAACTGTACACTCATTCCCGAAAGCAGAATTCCCATAATTCGTTCAATTACCATGACACCGGTTTTTCTCAGGACCCTTGCAATTATGCTGCTGGCAAGCATGGCACAACAAGCAGTAAACAAGACGCCCGCAATAATGATCTGTAACCGCACCTGATGCCACCAAACCCTTCCCGGGTCACTGAGGAACAGAAGTACGGCCGTAATTGCCCCGGGGCCGCTGAGCAGGGGCATGGCCAGAGGGAAAACCGAAACATCCGTGGTTTCTTCTGATTCGTTTTGAGGTGTGCTTTTCGTTCTGCGGAACCTGCCAAACAGGAGGTCGATTGCTATGAGAAACAAAAGAATTCCTCCAGCCACGTAGAGGCTTCCAGGGTGAATGCCCAGTGCCTGAATAATGGCAGGTCCCAAGAAAATGAAAATGCTCAGCACAAGAAAAGCAATAAGGGGAGCCTTTATGGCGGTTTTTCGTTTTTGGGGACCATCCAAATGACCGGTAAGGGATACATAGATCATGGAAACCCCCAGGGGGTCAATGAGAATATAAAAGGTCAGAAAAATGGCAAATAATTCCTGGAACATGAGATTAACCATACTATCCCAGCTTAACAAAACGGGAAATACCCATGGGAACCCAAACGAGTTTGTTTGCGTCATCCGGCAGGAGCAGGCGGTTCTTGTCTCCATCGAGGGCTAAGACCGGGTAGTTCCGCTCTTCCCTGAACGCAAGGGTCCCGCGTTTTTCCTCGGGTACTGTTTCAAGGAGTAATCGGACATAAAAGCCGGTGGATTTCATCTTTTCCTCTTTCTTTTGCTATGGTAGGTTTTCTGTAGTATGCAGCACTGTCACAGGGGAATCAACCCTGTATTCAACGATCCCTATTTTTCTCCGGGGCAGGGATGGAGCGAAAGTACCCATGTTTTTTTTCGGGGGAACTTGCTTCCCGAACGTCTTGCAAGCTGGAGTTCAGGGGTGTTTTCC
>SKVS01000312.1 GCA_007129335.1 Spirochaetaceae bacterium | reverse complement strand
TTGCCATTGGCTGTATGACCGCCCGGGATAAATCCCTGTTCAAATGGTTCCCCCTGTTGATTTTCATCTTCGGCGGTATGTTCTTTTATGTACTTCCCTACATTTGGGGTTCATTGGTTGCTCCTGCTGCCATGCCCGTTGCTGAACTTCAAGCTTTGGCTGATTCCAATGGCGTTGCTTTGCAAACCGAGGCTGACCGGGTTGTTCAGACCGTTATTAAGAACAGTTTGCCAGACTGGTTCGGTGTGTTTGTGTTGCTGGGAGTTATTGCAGCAGCGGTAAGTACTGCGGCTGTTCAGCTCATGACCTCCAGCGTTATTGTCAGTCGGGATGTTATTCAGGGAATTTTTAAACCCGAAGCAAGCGACCGGCAAATTACTTCCTGGGCCCGATGGGCGGTAGTAATTATTGTACTGGCAAGTCTTGTGGTGAGCTTCCTGAATCAGGGAGCCATGGCCCTGTACCTGACCGATGTGAGTGTGCCGGGATTTGCCCAGTGGGCCCCTGCCCTGGTAGGTGGACTCCTGTGGAAGCGGGGGACCAAACAAGGTGCGGTTGCGGCAACCATTGCCGGGGTTGTGTACCTGGTCTTAAGCCTGCTGATAGTGGTCGATGGAAACCGGCCGCTGGTAATCGGTCACCCGGTTATCCCCAGCCTTCTGGTTAACACCATTGTGTACATTGTGGTCAGTAAGCTGACCCCAGCTCCCAGTGAAGCTATTCAGGAACAATTCTTCGATGAGGTAGAAGCCTACCTTATGGCTGAATCTACTGAAGCGTAAAAATATAGAAAAATAACCCAGAGGTTCCCGGGTTTGCAGATTTTCCCTGGTAAGACGGGGAAAATCTGTTTGTTTTGGTTGAACTCCCAGGTTTGAGGACCCCCTGGATTTTGTAAGAAAGAATCATTCCCCAGATCGAGGGGACAGAATCGTGAAGGAAAAAGAATGGCAGAAAAAAATACCTGGAGATACATTTATAATCCCGATGGGGATGCCACGGATGTTGTCGCCTACGGTGCTTCGGTTGCAGAAGGACGGATAGCCGGAAAATACCAGCTGTCCACCACCCTGGTTCCCGACACCCTTATTATTCAGCGGAGTAAGGAAAAAGGAATAATTGCCGGGGCAGACGTCTCGGTAGACAAGGAGGCTGCAGCTTCCCAAAAAATCAAAATTGCCCGAATGGCCCGGAGCGGTCGGAACGGTGCCAGACCAATTGGAACAATTCAGCTCAGTGAATTAACCGCTAAGGCATCCCGGAAGTTCCAGGCAGCAGAAGTTGATCCCGATGAACCGGCGGTTCTTATTTATACCTCGGGTACCACTGGTAACCCCAAGGGTGCCATGATTACCCACCGGAACTTCCACTTCCAGACAACCTCGATAGTTAAGGGATTCATTCCCTTCAGTCACACCGACCGGGTTATTGGTGTTCTTCCCCTGTACCATATTTACGGGCTGGCAAACTCCCTTATTTCGTCAATTTACTACGGAGCCTGTGTGGTTCTTATGGCTAGCTACAGCCCCCAGGGTCTTCTGGATACCATCGATAAGCACCAGGCAACCATTTTGCCGGCAATCCCTTCAATGTATCAGTTACTCCTGGGTATTGCGCGGATCAAATCCCGCAGCACCAAAATTCCCAAGAGCATTAAGTACTGTGTTTCCGGGGGAGCTCCCCTGCCTCTGGCGGTAATTCAGGATTTTGCCAAGGCTTATGAAACCAATATTATGGAAGGCTACGGGCTAACCGAATCCACCAGTTCTGTTTCGATTAACGGGGTCGATGGAGTTTACAAAGAAGGTTCCATTGGTAAAGCTGGACAGGGTGTGGAAATGAAGGTCGTTGATGATGACGGCAAGGATGTACCCAACGGAACCGAAGGGGAAATCATTTTAAAATCCACCACCATTTTCAAGGGATACTGGAACAATAAGGAAGCCACCGATCAGGTTCTGAACAGCGATGGCTGGTTCTTTACCGGCGACCTGGGTTATCGGGATGACGACGGATTTTTCTTCATTACCGACCGGAAAAAAGACATTATTATTTCCCACGGATACAATATTAGCCCCCGGGAAGTGGAAGAGGTTCTTGCTACCCATCCTAAGGTCAGCGAAGCTGCGGTTGTGAACGTTCCCAGCCAAAAGGGCGAGGAAACGGTTACCGCATTTGTTGTACCAAAAACCGCTGGGGATACGGAAAATGCCTCAACCTCGGCAGATGCCCCAACAGCCCGGGAACTGGTGGAATTCTGTGAACTCCACCTGGCGACCTATAAGCGGCCCAAGAACTTTATTATTGTGGATTCTCTGCCCAAGTCAGCTACCGGAAAGGTGCTGCGTAAGGAACTGCGGGGCAATGTGGAAGATCAGCGGCTCATAGACAAGAAGGAATAGCAATGTTTGGAAAACACAAGACCGACGGCGAACTGCCCCTGGGTCTCCCCCAGGTATTAGAAGAGGTTGTCCACCGTTTCAAAAAACGGGAAGCAATCCGTTTCGAGAATCGGACCTACACCTACCAGGAAATGGATGAGGAATCGAACAAGGTTGCGGGGGGGCTTGCGTCCCTGGGAATTACCAAGGGTGACCGGGTTGCCATGATGCTTCCCAACATTCCTGAGTTTTTGTTTACCTTTTTTGGAATCCAGAAACTGGGTGCCATTGCCGTACCGTTCAACACCATGTATAAGGGCCGGGAAATCAGCTTTATTCTCCAGGATTCCGGTGCCAAGGCTATAGTATGTTTGAGCAACTTCTCGAACCTCATACAGGAAATCCAGCGGGAATGCCCCGAGTTAAAGCACATAATTATTACCGGACAACGGACCTTTGTATTCGTTGAACCCGAAGGTACCGTCAATATTCAAATGGTATTCGAGAAAAGCAAGTTTGAAAGCGCCGAGAAGGTTTTCTACGCCATGGGAGAAGCCATGGTAGACGGATTTAAAAAACTGGGTGTAGAGGATGCCTGGTACAGCCATCAGGGGGCCATTCGGGCCAGCGGTAAAAAACTCGCCACCCTGCTGTTAAACGAGATCGAAAACCTGTACGTAGCAAATATTGTTACCTACCTGCAGCAGATGGATACCAATCCCCTGTTCAAGGTTCTGTATGTACCACCGGAAATCAAGGAAAAAGCCCTGGAACCCATGACCAGCGTTAAGCTTGAAACGGGCAAAGACGTAAGCCTGGACGAATTCCAGGACATTATGGTCAAATCCTTCTCTGAGAAATTTGCTGTGAACTTTGAACCGGGTAAACTTACCCGGGACGAACTGATAGCCTACGAGAAAAACCGGGCCCTTGCCGGTAGAATTTAGCCCTGAGCTCTCGCTCTTTTGCTCCAGGGTGGTACTTATTAATTACCAGAGTTGCACATGGATAAGAGGTGAGGCAATTTCAGAGTCTTTCATGAAGTTGTCTCACCCTTTTTTTACCCATCCCCTGGCTGTTTTTCCCTGGGGAACCATGCCTAGGGACTGGTACAGGCTTTGTCCCGAAGTACGGTTCCCCGAATAGTAAAACAATTCCATTCCTTTTTATTCTCAAACTCCAGGGTTCCGTGTAAATACTTTTGACAAAGCTTGGACGCAATAAACAGGCCGTATCGGGGTTTAGTGTTGAGCTCTCCCTGAATAGGGAGTTGGAAGAGTTCGGGTACCAGTTCATCGGGTATTCCCGCACCGTTATCTTGTACATGAACCGAGAATGAGCCCCCCGAAGTTTCAGCAGAAATTCTCAGTTCAACAGGTTTTTCAGGATTGTGAACCAGGGTGTTGGTTATGAGCTCCTGCAGAACCGTTTGCAGTACCTGGGAATAGGTACAAATAGGTGCTGTTTCCGGGCATTCGATAAAGACGGTAACCTTCCGATCAGCTATAGTATCCAGAACCAGTGTATAAGAATCCCGCACCAAAGCTCCTAAATCGACCGATTCGGGTTGCTGTTCTGAATCTATAAGATTTATGGCCCTGAGTTTTTGCAGTACCTTATCGATGAACTGTACATTTTGCTGAATCAGAGAAACGGATTCATGGAGCTGGCTTCTGGTAAGGGTTTTGTTTTTCGATAAATCATCTAGAGAACTAACAGCCAATTGAATATTCCCCAGAGGGGTTCCAAATTGGTGGGCAAGGCGGAGAATGAGCCTGGTCAGCCGGTAGCTGTGTTGCATATCCTCCAACTGTTGTTGTACCGCGCGGGTTTTTTTCCGTTGTTCCCATGCCAGATGCAGAACAAAAACCAGACCTCCGGCCATGGTGAGAATAATTCCAATTGTCAGACCGATTACCATGGAACGGTCAATGAAGATCATGGTTGCAGTACCGATGGGGGTAGTTTGGTGATAAACAGTGCTGGAGAGGGTGTGAAATCTCTGAAATGGACCAGGGATATTGGAATCCAGTTTTGATATCAGTTCCTGATCGGTAATCGAATCAACGATGGTTACCTGGTGTACATCCATATGATTCAGTACCTCTTCCAGCAGGTATCCCATGGTATAAAGGTCGTAAGTATAAAGGGTTGGAGAAATCCTCCTGCTGACCCCATTCAGGTAGTCCTGCTGTTGGTTTACAATAATTTCCCTTGCGAACAGCCCTCCAAGGGTTCCAAGAATAAGGGACCCCAGAAGAATAAGGAAGATTTGCATGAGCAGTTTTCTTGCTGAAAGGGTAACGGGTAAGGAAATCATGGCCTTAAAACCAAGTATAGTGGTTTCCCAGGGAAATGCAATTTTTAATCCCAGGGCAAACGAATGAAAGTTACTGAGAGACTATAAATTCAAACCAATAACTCGACAATTGTCGAGTTATTGGTTTGAATCTTATAGTCATGAGCGACCTAGTACTCCTGGACTTGTGTATTTTCCACTTTCAATAGTAGCCACTTGCGTTTGCCCTGTTTTCAATCCATGAGTTTTCCTGGAATCAGGTATATGCCTCGGGAAATACGGGTCAGATTACCCCGCTCTCCCATTTCTCCCAGGCACCTGCTTAAAGCGGGCCGGGTTACTCCGAAAAGACTTGCGAGGGTGTCCTGGGTAAAGGGAAGCCGAACCTGAAGAGGGGATGTAGGGGAGTTTTGCTGGGGATTCTGGAGCTTTGCCTGGCGCTTAAACCAGTGTATAAGCTTTTCTTCCAGGGTATTGAACTGTAGCAGGCGGATTTTTTCCGCAAGAAAAGCAATTTTATCTGCACTCTCTGTGAGCAGGGCTTCCATAACCCTGGGATGGGAAGCAAGAAGTTTGAGGAATGAGGGCTTACTCATGGTCAGAAGGCTTGTAGGTTCCAGGGCTCGAAGTTGAACCGGCAGAATGGGCTGGCTTGAAAAGAGTAGAGGTCCTGCAATGAGTGCGCCCTGATCCAGTGTCTCGATGAGTACGGTGTTTCCCCGGTCATCCATGATTTCTGCTGCCAGGCTTCCTTCCAGAACTGCCCGGAAGTGGGTTAAATCATCACCGGGAAATCCAGCAAATGCATTTTTCTGAAACAAGGTTGTGTTCCAGGGATAGGACTGATGAATGATTGACCGCTCCTGAGAGCTCAAGTTCTTGAATAAGGTACATTGAAGAAAAAAACGGGAAATGTCACTCATATAGAAGAATTGTACCATAGGTTACCGATTGAATCCCCGCCCTCCTGTAAAATACTGAACATGGAAAGAGAAATTATTGAAATAGACGAGGAGCTCTGCATTGGTTGCGGCAACTGTGTGCCCAACTGCCACCAGGGAGCTCTGCAAATTATCGACGGAAAAGCCAGGCTTATTTCGGACCTCATGTGCGAGGGCCTGGGTGCCTGTGTGGGCCACTGTCCTACCGGTGCCATGACCATCAGCCGCAGGGAAGCCGAGCCCTACGATGAAGCACAGGTCATGGAAAAAATTATTTCCCAGGGACCCAATGTTATTCGAGCACACCTGGACCACCTTGTTCAGCATAGTCAACACACCTACCTTGCTCAGGCCAAGAAAATACTATCCGAAAGGGGAATTACCGTGGAACCAACCAAACCTTCAAACGAACTACATCAACAAACTGCCCCAGAAAACAATCATGCTGACCAGAATAAACCACATCAACACAACCACCACAACCACCACAACCACCACGGTGGTGGCTGCCCCGGATCCATGGCCCGGAGTTTTGCCCCAGCGGCCGGGGGGAGTACAGGTCCCTTTACCCCGGGTATTGATTCACCGAGTGCCCAGCCGAGTGCCCAGCCGAGTGCACTGCGGCAATGGCCGGTTCAACTACATCTGCTAAACCCAGCCGCCCAGTATTTTCAGCGGGCCGATGTGCTATTGGCTGCCGATTGTTCGGCCTACGCAGCGGGCAATTTTCACCGGGATTTTCTGGCGGGAAAAACCCTTGCCATTGCCTGCCCAAAATTAGACCGGAACCTGGAAAGTTATATTGTCAAAATTACTGCCATGATCGACGAATCAAAAATCAATACCCTGACGGTGCTCATTATGGAAGTACCCTGTTGTGGGGGGCTTTTGCAAATTGCCCGGACAGCAGTAGAGCAGGCAAGCAGGAAAATTCCATTAAAACTCTTGGTTATGGGACTTGAAGGGGAAATTTTGCAAGAAGAATGGGTCTAGGGAAACCATGCCATAATGGTTAGTTCTTAATTATGCCGGAGTAAAGACCAATACCAAATCTACCCGGGAATGGACTTCGGTTTTTTCATAAATGTGGCTAATATGGTTTCGAATGGTTTTTTCTGAACAGGCAAAAGCCTGGGCTATAAGCTTTGTTGATTTTCCTTCCAGGAGCATTCTCAGTATTTCAGTTTCTCGAGTGCTCAGGTGGAATAGTTTGGTTTGTTGATTGAAAAACTCCTCATCAGATTTGGAACGGGTTGTGTGGCTCAAAGGTTGGGATATTTCATGAACCAGACTCAGGGTTGCTCCAAATCCTATAGAAAGTGAGCCAATTCCAAGTGCAATCTCCGGGATAAGCGCTAATGAATATCCCGATTGGGAACGGAGAAGAATTATAACCGACACACCAGAGGTTGTAATTAGGGCCCATTTTCCGGCCTTGGCGAATAATGGGAAATGACCACCTTTAGAGCTGGAAAAATACCCAATAATAAGTATGGACGAAAAAGAAAATTCGAGCATCCTCAGGAATAGGGTATTTGTAGTTAGTATAAACCCAGCCGATGAAACGAAAGCAAAGTAGACTCCCACATCCCCAGCAATTCGATAATACAGGGGGATTCTTGCTTGATAGGTCATGTTTTGTGCTTTCCACAAACTTGCAACAGTAACGGGGAGAAGAACCATCATTCCGTAGATTAACCCATTGTTCAGAACTGTGAGTTCAGTAGGCAGGAATCGAACAACTATTCGGATGCACATGAGAACAAGGTAAGCTATATACGTAAGACTCGAAAAAATGTAATTTTTATTCAGCCGGTGCCCGCGAAAATTGTTCAAGTATATGAGTAAAAGGGGAACTGGAATGAAGGTAAGCAGTGTCAGAATATACAAAATACCAGCAAATAAAAGCCGGTTTTCCACCGAGGATTGATGAGCAAGGGGAAGAAGAAATCTTCGCATTCCAAAAGGTTGGTACATTGGCATGAAGTATAGGATTTTCATGAATAAAAAACAGCCTCCCTACCTTTCTACCCAGGCATTTTTGGGTCTGGTAATTCTTCTAACGGTTATAGGCTTACTGGGATTAAGTAATTTTTCAACTATTCTGACCCGGTTAAGCGATGTTCTCTACCTCGAATTGTCGGGAAATGAGTATGTAGTTCTCGACATACAAACCTCCCAGCCTCTTGTTCAGCCACTCCAAGATCAACTTACCGGGGTGGAAATTCGTACCACCCGCATTCCCCAGGGATCCATAATTATTCGCCGTACCGTGCACCGGAATTTTTCCCATGTGGTCCAGGAATTACTGAACGGCAAAGACCTTGAACTGTGGTACGAACCCCGGGAACAACAGGTATCATTCCAGAGAATCGGGACCCTGTGGCAGCTGAGAATTGATGACCAATTCCTGGTTGAGCCCGTCGCCGTTCTCATTGGTCGCCACAACATGGCCCTTCCCCCCGTAATTTTGGGTTCCGGGCTCATTTTTATTGTGGTGCCAATTTTGTTGATTACCCGCCGGGTTGCCCAGGCGGGATTGAACAAAAAATAAAAATCGAATGAATCCATGGGGAGTTCTCCTCCATGAAACATTATGCTTTATGGCTGATAACTCAGATGCCAGGTCGCTCCTGAGTCGCCCGAGAGCCAGAGATAGCCATTGTCCTGAATCGCTACCAATTTGGCTCCGTCACCGGTGCCAGCTAGCTTCCAGCCGAACCCACTAACGACCAAGCCGGTCAGCTGGGTCCATGCGCTTG
>SKVS01000318.1 GCA_007129335.1 Spirochaetaceae bacterium | reverse complement strand
ATTTGAAAAAGAAATTTGAAAAAGAAATTTGAAAGAATTTATTAAGCAGCAGGAAGTTAAACAGGAGGAAGTATGGACGGAAAACAACTATTACTGGAACTGGATTCGGTACTGGACACCAAACGAACTGGTGTTTTGTCGACCATCGATGAAAAGGGGTTTCCCCAAATGCGCTGGATGACCCCCGGCATTATTCCCGGACAGGAAGGCCGGATCTATTGTCTGGCAAACCCTGACAGTTTAAAGGTGAACCAGCTCGAACATAATTCCCAGGTAGGCTGGATGTTCAACTCCGGGAACATGGACAGGGTAATTTCCCTAAAGGGTCGGGGTAAAATACTGCAAAATCCCGACCTGGCAGGAACCGTTATGGAAGCCTTGGGCGGTAATTTAGCCAATTTTTGGAAGTTGAATCATGATCCTTCCCATTTGCTCATAATTGAAACCATTATTGAAGAAATCGAATTATACCGACCAGCCGATGGCACCCGTTTCAGGGCATCGGTATAAATAAACACAGGGAGAAAATGAATGAGTTCATTAAAGAAATACGACAAGGAATTTCTCACAGGACTTTTGTATGACATGCTCATGATCCGCCGTTTTGAAGAAAAGGCCGGACAAATGTATGGTCTGAAAAAGATCGGAGGCTTTTGTCATTTGTACAACGGACAGGAAGGGGTAGCCTTGGGAACTATTAGGGCACTGGACCTGAAAAGAGACTACGTACTGACTTCCTATCGGGATCATGGCCATGCCCTTGCATGCGGAATGGATCCTAATGCCGTAATGGCCGAGTTATACGGAAAAATTACGGGTTGCAGCCGGGGAAAGGGTGGTTCCATGCATATGTTTGATGCAGAAAACCACATGCTCGGGGGTAACGGAATTGTGGGTGCACAAATCCCTATTGCAACGGGAGTAGCCTTTAAGAGTGCTTACGAATACAAGCTGGGAAAGACCAAGGACATGGGTGTTACCCTTTGCTATTTCGGCGATGGGGCGATTCACCAGGGGGCATTTCACGAAAGCCTGAACCTTGCAGCAATCTGGAAAATTCCTGTTATTTACATTGTTGAGAATAATCAATTCGGTATGGGAACAGCGGTAAAGCGGGTGAGCGCGGTTGAGGATTTTGCAGTGAAGGCTGAGGGTTATGGAATTGAAGGCCGGACAGTAGACGGCATGAATGTTCTTACCGTTCTTGAAGCAATGAAAGAAATGGTGGAAGAATCCAGAAAAACCGGGAAAGCTTTCCTGGTGGATCTGAAGACCTACCGGTACAAAGGCCATTCGATGTCCGATCCGGCAAAATACCGGACCAAGGAAGAACTGGAAAACTATAAGCAACAAGATCCCATTGTTCAGCTGAAGACCGATATGATCGGGGCAAAATTCCTGACCGAGGATGAGTTCAAAAAAATGGATGATGAAATTAAGAAACGGGTAGCAAAATCCGTTGAATTTGCAGAAGAAAGCCCCGAGCCTCCCCTGCATACCATGTACGAAGATATTTACGCTGAATAAGGAAGTAAACCAATGGCATTGATTACATTTAGAGAAGCTTTAAATCAGGCAATGGATGAAGAAATGGCTCGGGATGAGAATGTTTTTCTCCTGGGCGAAGAGGTTGCGGAATACAACGGAGCCTACAAGGTATCCAAGGGCCTACTCGATAAATACGGACCCCATCGGGTCATTGACACACCCATAGCTGAACTTGGATTTACCGGTTTGGCTGTAGGCGCAGCATCTGTCGGTCTTCGGCCAATAGTTGAATGGATGACCTTCAATTTTGGGCTGTTGCCCCTTGACCAAATAATTAACAATGCTGCGAAACTGCGGCACATGTCCGGCGGTCAACTTTCGGTTCCCATGGTAATCCGGGGACCAAATGGTCCTGCGGAGTTCCTGAGTTCCCAGCATAGTCAGAGTTTTGCCAGTTATTTCGCCCATGTTCCGGGACTGAAGGTGGTTGCCGTTTCAACTCCCTACGATGGTAAGGGGCTTCTGAAGTCTGCCATCCGGGATAATAACCCTGTGGTTTTTCTGGAAGCGGAAATGATGTATGGAATGCAGGGTGAGGTCCCCGAAGAGGAGTATCTGTTGCCCCTGGACAAGGCAGATGTTAAGAGGGAGGGATCCGATGTGACTCTCATTACTTTCGGAAAACCTGTGCACATGGTTCTGGAAGCTGCGGCGAAGTTGGAGGCTCTGGGAGTGCAGGCCGAGGTCATTGACCTGATTTCCCTTCGTCCAATCGATGAGGAAACCCTGTATAAGTCGGTACGAAAGACCAACCGGGCAGTTGTTGTGGATGAAGCATGGCCGATTGCCAGCGTAGGTAGTCATGTGGCTTACCTTATCAGTAAAAATTGTTTCGACGATCTGGATGCCCAGGTTGAATTTGTTTCCAGCGAAGATGTTCCAATGCCCTACAATCATACCTTGGAACTGGCTGTACAGCCTACTGTTGAGAAAATCGTCAATGCAGCGAAGAAGGTCCTGTACCTGGATTAAGGAGCGTACCCAATGGCAGAACAAGTACAAATGATAGCCCTGTCTCCCACTATGGAAGAGGGGACTATTCTGAAATGGAATAAAAAGGTCGGAGACACGGTAGACACCGGTGATATACTGTGCGAGGTGGAAACCGACAAGGCAAGTATGGAATACGAATCAGCTCAGGAAGGTGTACTCTTGAGCATAATTCTTGGTGATGGAAGCGGTGCCAAGGTAGGTGATGTAATTGCAATACTCGGTGAGAAGGGTGAAGATATTTCAGCCATGGAAAAGGAAATTGCATCCCAGTCCGCCGGCAAGGCTCAATCTTCCCCAGCCGCGGTTGAACAGGCAAATCCTGTTTCTCCGGCAAAGGAAGAAACTGCTGCCCCTGCCAAAGCTCCGGTTTCCAGTATTACTCCGGATCAACCAGGCACAGCAGGTTCGGGTAAATCCAGTCCGCTTGCCCGGAAGCTTGCCCGGCAAAAGGGTTTGGATGTAAAACAGGTGACCGGATCGGGTCCTGGAGGCAGGGTTGTAAAGCGGGATGTAGAAAGCTTTGTTCCGGGAACCAGTTCTGTTGTTTCCATGAGCTCAGCTCAGGGTTATGCCCCCGCAGCTCTCGGTGACATTGATATACCGGTAACAGGCAAAAGAGCAGTCATTGCCAAAAGGCTGAGCGAAAGCAAATTCAGCGCTCCCCATTATTATGTCAAGAATTCGGTGGAAATGGATAACCTCATTGCTGCACGGAATATGTTAAACAAGGAAGCTCCGAGCAAGGTTAGTTTTAACGCATTCATTCTTAAAATGGCTGCCGAATCATTAAAACGCTATCCCTTGGTAAATGCGGGATGGTTCTCCGATAAAATTGTTCAGTTCGGAAGTATTGATATTGGAATCGCTGTAGACCTTGGGAATGGATTAATAACCCCGATTGTAAGGAATGTGGGTAACAAGGGAGTCGTACAAATTGACAGCGAACTGAAACAACTCATTGAAAAGGCAGGGAACAACAGTCTGAAACCCGAAGAATATACCGGTGCAACCTTTACGGTTTCTAATCTGGGTAGTTTTGGTGTTGAAGAATTTACCGCAATTATTAACCCTCCCGGGAGTGCAATTCTTGCTCTTGGAGAGGTCAAGAAGACCCCGGTTTTCGATGAAAGCGGAAATATTAGAGCTGCCAGTATCATGAAAATGACCTTGAGCTGTGACCATCGGGTGATCGACGGTGCCCTGGGAGGCAGGTTCCTGAGCGAACTGAAGCGGACCATGGAAAATCCCGTTCGGGTGTTGTTTTAAGGAGGGGCACATGGCAGATCAACACTATGATTTAATTGTAATTGGAGCAGGCCCTGGAGGATATGTGAGTGCAATCCGGGCAAGTCAGCTCGGGCTCAAAACCCTGGTTATCGAAAAGGGCCTTCCCGGCGGAGTTTGCGGAAACTGGGGATGCATTCCCTCGAAGAGCCTTCTCCACCAGGCTGAGCTTTTTCATGAAATAAAAAACCTGGAATACATGGGTTTAAAAGTGGATTCTTCGGGATTCCTGTACAAAAAAGTTCAAGAAAAAAGCCGCAAAGCTTCGTTAAAATCGGGTAAAGGCGTTGCTGCCCTGCTCAAAAAAAACAAGGTCGACTACCTTACCGGTGAAGCAAAAATTACCGGACCTAAGGAAGTTCAGGTTAGCGGTGGAGATTTGTACAAAGGGAAAAACATTCTCATTGCTACCGGAAGCCGACCAAGGGTTATTCCCGGATTCGAGTTCGATGAAGACAAGGTTCTTTCATCCACCGGCATTCTGTCCTTGACAGAATTACCCGAAAGTCTCTTGATACTTGGTGCAGGTGCCATTGGAATGGAATTTGCTTATGTAATGAATGCTTTTGGGGTTGATGTAACCATTATAGAAATGCTCGATCACATTCTCCCAATTGAAGACGCAGAGGTGGTGAAAGTAGTCGAGAGTGATTTCAAGAAGTACGGAATAAAGATGCTCACCTCGACCAAGGCGAGTAATCTGGTGAAAACCAAAGATGGTGTAAGCCTGGATGTTGAATCAAGTAAGGGAGAGAAACAGACTCTGAAAGCACAAAAAATTCTTGTTGCAGTTGGACGGGCACCGAACAGCGAGAATCTGGGTCTGGAAAACCTTGGTATTAGAACAGAGAAAGGCTTTATCAAAACCGGGGATTATTATGAAACAGATATTCCAGGTATTTTTGCTATTGGTGATGTAATTGCTACCCCTTTACTTGCCCACGTTGCCAGTAAAGAAGGGGAGATTGCTGTTGAATATATGGCCGGACACAATCCTGCAGAAAAGCGACTGGATCCCGATCTCATTCCTGGTGCTACCTATACCGAACCGGGTGTAGGAAGCTTCGGACCAAGTGAAGAGCGGGCTAAAGAACGGGGCTTGAAGTACGAGAAATACGTCTTTCCCTACGCAGGTGCTGGGAAAACAAACTCTATTGAAAAGCCAAACGGTTTGGTAAAAATTCTTGTTGATCCAGAAACCCGGGAGATACTGTCTGGGCATGTTGTAGGGTATCAGGCAACCGAACTCATTCATGAAATTCTTTTGGCAAAAAAAGCTGAACTACTTCCTGAAGATATTGCTACCATGGTTCATGCCCATCCGACTATTAGCGAAGCTGTTATGGAAGCAGCCCGGGGAATTGAGGGTTGGGCTATACACATATAAGGCAGCCCGAAACCCAGGATTGGAGGTTTGCTCAATGCAGGTATACAGTTCCCAGTAAAAAAAGTAAACCAACGAGTATTATTTTTCAAAACTCCGGGATATAGTGTAACTGCCTTCTTAGGAAGGCAGTTCTTTACTCTGGGAGGCTTTGCAAAAGGGACCTTTGCAAGAAACACGGTTGTAATTTATTTCCGTTCTGATACAGCCTGAATCTATTTTGAACCAATTGTGAACAGAACGATTAAAGGAGCAAAGCGCTTATGGACAGACTTATGGTGTTACAAAAAAAGCTGAACTCCGTATCCGGGCAGATTTATTCATCATCCTTGTTTACCGGGGTTTTCGGTCTCCTGGGAGTAATGATGGGTTCCCGGTTTTGGTTTATCCCTATGGTATTCTTTGGGGTTATTCCTTTGGTACAAGCCTTAACGAAAAAGAAAGAACTCCAGCAACAAATCCTTACACTTTCCTCGGGAACCCTTGCTGACCATGCAAATCCCAGGAAAAATCGCATTTCCCAGAAAGACAAGGAGTTACTGGTGTTCAGAATTGCCAGAGAAAAAGGAGGTATCGTTACTCCGGTATCCCTTACCCTGGATGGGGGACTTACTCTGGATGAATCAGAAGAAATACTACAAGATTTAATGAACAGGGGCTATGCGAGCCTGGAGGTTGGTGAGGACGGGAAACTGCAGTATGTTTTCAGTGAGTTTCTCGGTAAAATATAGTTGTTCATGAGACGAGCGTACCGCATTTTGATAGGATGGGAACTATGAGTCATGGTTTTATTGGTTTTAGAAAGAGTCTGCTGGGATTCCTTGGTTTTTTCGCAGCCCTTGCTATATTGGGAATGTTCAAGGTTACCAGTGGGTTTATTCAGCCATTCGTCATTGCATTACTCTTATCTTTTATTCTCAACCCTCTGGTAGAAGTTTTTGTTAAGATCAAAATCCCCCGTTTTCTAGCGATTATTCTGGTTATTTTTGTTTTGCTCGGTATGAGCTTGCTTGTTGGTGTTATTTTGTACCAGAGTATTCAGTCTATTCTTGCCCAATACGCGAAATATCAGAGCCGATTTTTGAATCTGGTCAATTTCCTGACAACCGAATTTGATTTACCTCCTAATTTAATTTCTACGTTAGAAATAACCCGAACCATGGCAACCCTTTTGGTAAATATTTCCAGCGGATTTTTCGGTTTCCTGGGGAATGTTTCTCTTACCCTCGTTTTCCTGCTTTTTATTCTTCTCGAACGCCCCCTCATGAAGCGGAAACTCAGAGAAGCTTTTCATGATAAGAAAACTGAAGATATGAATGAAATATTTATTAACATTAATAACCAGGTTGGCAGGTATCTCATCATTAAATTGTTCGTAAGTTTGCTTACCGGTACCATAATTTTCATTGGATTCTCCTTCATGGGACTTGATTTTCCCTTTGTTTGGGCTGTTTTAACCTTCTTATTCAACTTCATTCCGACAATAGGCTCTATTGTAATTACCGGTATTACCGCTATATTTGCAGTTATTCAGTTTTTCCCCCAATGGAATATCATTATTGGTGTGGTGACTCTCATGACCATAACCCAATTGCTCATTGGAAATATTCTGGATCCCAAGCTTACCGGAGATAGTTTAAATCTAAGTCCTGTAGTCATTCTTCTTGCATTGCTGCTTTGGGGTTGGTTATGGGGAACCAGTGGACTTTTTCTGGCGGTTCCTCTGACTGTTGGTATGAAGATAATTTTCGAGTATGTTCCGGGACTGGAATTTCTTGGAATTGTCATGGGAACTGGCGTTCATCCAGCAAAAAAGCGGCTTCCCGACCAGGAACATGGCTATATCGATTCTATGATGGATAGTTAATTCTTTGAGTGCATGTCAATGATTTTTGAACCCCGCCTTTCTCCTGGGAATATTGAACAATTCCGTCGCTTTATTTACCGGTTTTATGAGCAGGAAGGAAGAGATTTCTTCTGGCGAACCAATCCGGAACCCTATATGGTGTTGGTTTCGGAAATAATGTTGCAGCAAACCCAGACCGAACGGGTAGAACAAAAGTTGCCGGTTTTTCTGAACCATTTTCCCACACTGGAAAGCCTGGCTGTCGCTCCTCTATCCTCGGTTTTATCTCAATGGGTAGGATTAGGCTATAATCGAAGGGCGAAAAATTTGCACGCCTGTGCACAAATAATTATCCGGGAATATGGTGGCCAAATACCTGCTGATCCCGGGGTTCTTGTGGGATTGCCTGGCATTGGAGCTTATTCTGCTGGTTCTATAACAGCGTTTGCATATAATGTTCCTTCAGTTTTTATAGAGACGAATATTCGCAGAGTTTTTATCTATCATTTCTTTCTTTCTCAATCCCTTCATGACTACCAGGGGGGCCCAATTTCCGATAAGCAGCTGTATCCTCTCATTCACCAAACCCTGGACCGGGAAAACCCAAGACTATGGTATTATGCACTCATGGACTACGGTGCACGGCTGAAGAGCCTGGTGCATAATCCCAACAGGCGTAGTGCTTCCTACGCAAGACAAAGCGTGTTTCAGGGGAGTAACCGGCAAGTTCGAGGTGCAGTCCTTCGGGTTCTTACCAGGGAAAAATTGGTTCAGAAGAAATACATGACCGATTTGCTGAGCAGGGATCTAGGTT
Source organism: Spirochaetaceae bacterium (assembly GCA_007129335.1). Lineage (GTDB taxonomy): Bacteria > Spirochaetota > Spirochaetia > DSM-27196 > Salinispiraceae > SKVS01. The sequence continues at coordinate 517 of SKVS01000318.1, read as the reverse complement.
ATCGGGTACCAGTTGAAAAAACCATGGATGTGGTTCAGGACCTGGTTGCCGAAGGTTTTCTTGAATACTCGACCCTGACCGGGGAGGTCAGGATCGTTTAGTTCACTGTTTTGGTTTACCGATCTGCCCGTTCAATAATTGACCTGTGCCAGGACAAGAGAAACTCTTCTGCAGCAGGGTCAGAACCTTTTACATCTACCAGAATTCGGAAAACAGGTTCGGTACCGGATCCACGCATCCACATGAATGCCACAGGTTCCTTGTTCTCATGAGAAAACACGATCTTGAAACCACCGCGCTGATTACCCGTTCGGTGTTTCGGTCCAATACCGTTTCGGGTAATTGTTCCTTCGTACTGAACAGCTTCCCAGGTGTGAATTCCAAACTTATTCTTAAGAATAGGTTGTTTTTCCGTCCATTCGGTCAGAAAAATATCTTCGTAGTTCTTTTTCAACAATCCATGATCGGTGGTTTTTACCTTCATGATGGCCCGATCCTCGTATGCTGAGGTGGTGGT
>SKVS01000240.1 GCA_007129335.1 Spirochaetaceae bacterium | reverse complement strand
CATATGGCAATGAAAGTTACTGAGAGACTATAGATTCAAACCAATAACTCGACAAATGTCGAGTTATTGGTTTGAATCTATAGTCATGAGCGACCTAGTACTCCTGGACTTGTGTATTTTCCACTTTCAATAGTAGCCATATGCGTTTGCCCTGCAAGTGTAGCTCGGAGTAAACCCATATGACAATCAAACCTGGCAAAATAGTACAATCAGGTTATGTAAACCCCTGCAACTGGGGCCTAAATGGGTTACTTTCCCGTACCACTTTACCATATGCGTTTGCTCTGGAGTTTGACTTGATGGCAATCAATCCATCTTAGATCCCCGATTATTCTGTCTTAAACTCCTGAATCCTCATGTTCAGATTCTGGGTTTTTTCACCAATTTCCAGGGTCAGTGTGCCTACCTGTTGCATTGCTTGGTTAATCTCCTGGGCTCCGGTAGAAATTTCGGTCATTCCCCCGAGTATTTCGGTGGAAAAGCCGCGAACTCCTTCCATTAGGGACAGAATATTTTGTGTTTTGTTCGCAACCGCGTCAGAATGAGATCGTACCTGGGTTACGTCCTGAGCAAGGAATTGCATGGCATCAAGAATTTCCTTGCTACCGGCTGAAAGCTCTGTGGTTGCATTCCTGATTTCTGTAAAGGCTGTTGCTACCTGATCTACATTGGTATCTATGGCAACAAAAGCTCCGCCAACTTTTTCAAGGTCCTGATCGGTGTTCCCTATTGCTTTCACAATATCCTTCAAGCTTGAACCTACATTTTTGGCATGGCCAGCAGTTTCTTCTGCCAATCTTCGAACTTCATTGGCTACAACAGCAAAACCCCGGCCGTGTTCACCCGCGTGGGCAGCTTCAATAGCAGCATTCATGGACAGCATGTTGATCTGGCTCGAAATGGCAGTAATAATTTTTACAAAGTTCGATATGTGTTCAATCTGGGATGACACATTTGTCTGAAAAGCAGTTCCCATATCCTGCAATTGATGACCTCCTCTTGTAGAGGTTTGTACAAGTTGTTCGGTCAGACGGGATTTTGTTTCTACGACTTCGGTGACCCGTTGAATCGAAGAAAACATTTGGTTTACTGCAGCAACCGATTCTTCGACCCGGATTGCGGTCTCCTGGGTTACCCGATTATTATCCTGGGCTGCAACCGCAATATGCTGTAAATCATCCACCGAGCTATGGATGTTCTGGGAAAGTTGGTTGAGCTTGCCCATGAGGGATTCAATGGTAATTGCTATTTGAGCTACAGCACTGGCGGTTTCCTCGGTGTTTGCACTCAAGTCACCACGAATGAGCATAGTATCTGTTGAGATCTTTTTTACGGTCATGATGATGTCCCGCAGAGATACAACGAAACTATTGAATTTGTCTGATAACTGCCCAATTTCATCCCCGGACTCTACTGCCAGGAGTTGGGTTAAATCACCTCCACCCTGGGCGATTTCCGTAATACGATTTTGGACTTTTTTTACCGGCTTCAGACTATGGCGAATGAAGAAAACCGAGGTCAGACCAATGACAAGAAAACTTACAATAAGGATGGCAAATTCAATTTTTCGAAAGTCATTTATTGCTGCATACAGTTCCGTTCCATCCACCGCAAATCCTACAACCCAGCCCCACTGGGGAAAGGTTTGAAAGGTCATCCATTTCGTTTCCCCATTGTAGGTATAGTCCAGCGAACCATTGCGCATTGAAAGGGCTTCCTGAACAAAATCAAGTCCCCGGAGACTGGAATCGCCGTTATCTAATTGAGGATGCATAATGACGCGTCCTAATGTGTCCAGAATAAAAGGGTATACGGTTGTTTTTCCCTCGATATAATGACTCTGACGCAGTTCGGCAATAATTTGGGCTTGATGATGACGGGACACCATTTCGGTAAGCTCCGATTCACTAGCCTCTGCAAGCATGGTTCCAGCGGTTGTGGCGTTATGGCTAAGTCTGCTTCCCAGTTCCCGTTGATATCGTTCAAATTGGTTATTCAGTGTAGATAGAATCAGCTCAATTCTGAATTCATACTTTTCCTGATTTTCTTGGCGGATCAGGTCCTTTAATGCTGATTCAAGAACCAGGGTCATTCCAATGAATGATAAGGTCATGACCAAAAGTACCAGGCCGCTGACCTTAAGATACAGTTCTACGCCTTTGCGTTGCTTCATAATGAGAAAACTCCATTGTGTTGTCGTGAGCGAGCCTTAAGCTGGTGATGTACAGATAACAAGAAAAACAATACCAACCGAGGGCTGGTCTCAGAGGTTTAGATTTTTACATAATAATTTATCAAAATCGTACAGACAGTTGCACGATTGACGCATGCTTTATACCACAAGAAATGAAAAAAGTGCAAGGAGTTCCCACTTATTTTTCCCTTTGTTGTATAGTATGGCATTATGAATACACAGAACAATAATTCCACCATGGCCCATGAACTACCCCCGAGCAAAATAGCCTATGCAAGTGGAGGTGCTGTTGAAGAAATCCTCAACAGTCTTACCCATGCAATCGGTGCAGGTATGTCAATTGCCGGTCTTGTAGTTTTACTGGTACTGACAAGCTACAACCCCGATCCCTGGAAGTACGTCAGTTTCAGTGTGTACGGTGCAACCCAGATTATGTTGTATCTTTCCTCTGCACTGCTCCATGGATTTGCGGCCTATCCCCGGATCCGCGATCGTCTGGAGCGGTTCGATCACGGTTCCATTTATCTGCTTATTGCAGGAACGTATACACCCTTGACTCTGGTCATTCTGCGGGGTCCCTGGGGGTGGTCATTGTTCGCAGTGGTTTGGGCGTTGGCAATTATAGGATTCGTTTCGAAAGTATTCATTATGAAGAAACTCCATATTGCAATTGACACCCTGTATCTTCCAATGGGCTGGCTTATTCTCATTGTTGTACGGCCATTTCTTCAATTGGCACCAGCAGGGTTTATCCTATGGGCAGTCATTGGGGGGCTAAGCTACTCGGTGGGGTTTATTTTCTATGCATGGCACCGGCTAAAGTACTCCCATGTCATTTGGCATTTTTGGGTTCTTGCAGGCAGTATTGCTTTTTACCTGGGGTATGCTTTGTTTGTGGTATAAGGAGCAGGAAATTAACAAGATTCTAAGGAAATCTTCCCCTTATGGTATATCAGTGTTGCCAAGGGGCCGGTTATTCGGTTTTGCCATTTACTGCTCAAAATCATGGTATGGTAGGTAACCTCGTTCTTTAAATAGATCCTGCCTTCTCCTTCGGGGTGTGCTTCGGGGAGGGTTTCGGGATCAACCCCGGGGCACCAGGAGATAGGGTAGTCGGTTGTCATTAATCCCAGGTCAAATCCGTCATTAGGATTAATATGCAGATCCATTTCTTTCATGCGTACATCATAAATGAGTTTTAGGGGGGCTGTGTGTTTTATATTTCCATCCATACTTTTAAGTATGAAATATGAACTGGTTCTTGTCAAAAAAACCATGGTATTCTTGTTAAGTCAGTAGGTATAGTTAGAAGCAATATGAAAGTTCCCATCGAACAAGAATCCATGAAAAAAGCAGTAAACCAGAGTTTTCAAGAAATGGGGGTACGTCCAGGAGATGCTGTGCTCATTCACACGGGATTCAGGGCCTTTGGATTCCCCGGCACTGCTCAACAAAGGGCCGCTCAAGCTCTGGGTCTTTGGCAAGCAATACAGCATTTTCTGACACCCCATGGGAGTTTGCTGGTGCCTGCACTGAGTCATGAATATGTGGGATACTACAATCCAGTGTTTCATGAACTTGCAACCCGGTCCTGTGTAGGGTATCTGGCGGAACTGTTTCGGACTGAATGTTCGGAAAAAAGAAGCCTTTGTCCCACTCACTCGGTCTGCGGTTGGGGATCCCATCTGGATTACTATTTGGGTTCCCATCAACAGGATCACAGCCCTGCAGGTCCCAGTTCACCTTATTCTTTACTCCGGGATCCCAAAGAAGGGCAACGAAGCTGGATTATTTTTCTGGGCTGTTCTCCAAGATCTAACACCAGTATGCATGGGGTAGAGGAATTACTGGAGCCGGACTACCTGTTCGATGGAACCATGGACTGTCTTGTAATCGACAGGAACGACGGAGTAATTCACACAAACATAAAACTCCATGGGTTCAGGGCAATGGAGCAAAGGTATGATCGATTACTCACAATTCTGCCGCCAAAATATGTTAGAACCGCCCGGTTATTCATGGCTGACTGTTACGCTCTGCCGGTTCAACAAGTGTGGAACTATGGCTACAAGGCTCTAGAAAGGGATCCCTGGTTCTTTGTCCAGCCAAGGGGTTGAGTATCGGGTGATGGGATTCTAGTCCAGAAGAACCTGAATGCTTTGCGCAAGGTGTTGCGCCATGGTAAAGGAACCCTTCGGGCCCTCTACAGTAATGATGCCTGCAGCAGGAGAATTTTCGCTAATTACTATTTTGACTCCAGGTCCTAACCCCTTTTGGGACATTAGTCCCAGGGTCTCGGCACTTGTTTCTTCGAAACGGAAAATTCTTGCCCCTTTTCCTGCTTCCACAGAAGAAAGTTCAATGGTATTCGTTTCTGGAATTGTTCCCTTGGGGCTCGGAATAGGGTCGCCATGAGGGTCCTGTTCAGGATGTCCCAAAAGAGTATCAATTTTTTCTATGAACAGGGGGCTTACCGCATGCTCCAGTATTTCTGCCTCATCATGAACCTCGGACCAGTCGTATCCAACGATTTGCATGAGGAAGGTTTCAATGAGCCGGTGGTATCGAAGCAATCGTAGGGCCATGCTCCGGCCTAAATCCGAAAGAATTACTCCTTGCCGGGGTAAATAATCCACATATCCCGATTCAGCGAGGTGTTTAATCATAACTGTTGCGGTTCCGGGGGTAACTCCAAGGCTGTCAGCAATGTGTTGGGTCTGAACTCTGGATTCCTGGTTCTGTTGCTGCAACTGATAGATGGTTTTTACGTATTGTTCAACGGTACTGGTAGCCACAGTTCATTGTAGCCTGGAGCAGGCATATTTGACCAGAGTGGTCTAAGAAAAAAACCCCGGCAAATGCCGGGGTTGGGGAAAACTTGTGACTTTTCCTGGAAAGTTCCAGGGATATCAGGGCTTTAGAACGGTCGATCAGCCAGATACTTCAGCTGCTTGTATTCAGCATCCACATCCTTTTGTGCCTGGGCAAGGAAAGCTGCAGCCTGTTCAGGATGGCTTGCCTTCAAGCTCCGGAACCGGATCTGGTCGTACAGATAGTCCGCAACTGGGTAGTTTGGCTCTTTGCTGTCCAGGGTGAAGGGGTTTTTCCCTTCTGCACTCAGCATTGGGTTGAACCGGTACAGGGGGAACATTCCGGAATTAACGATATTCTTTTGTACGGTCATTCCTGCACCCATGTCTTTCAATCCGTGGGCAACACAGTGGCTGTAAGCAATAATAACCGAAGGTCCATCGAAAGCTTCTGCTTCCTGAAAAGCCTTCAGAGTTTGAATCCGGTTGTAACCCATGGCTACCTTGGCTACATATACATATCCGTAGCTCATGGCCATGGCACCCAGGTCTTTCTTCTTTATGGCCTTTCCGCCGTAGGCAAACTTTGCGATTGCGCCAGTTGGGGTTGCTTTTGACATTTGTCCACCGGTGTTGGAGTACACCTCGGTATCCATTACCAGAATGTTTACATTCTTGCCGCTGGCAATGACGTGGTCCAGACCGCCGTAACCGATGTCGTAGGCCCAACCGTCTCCCCCAAGAATCCACACAGATTTCTTAATGAGATAGTCTGCAATGGAGTCAAGCTCTTTGGCATACACACTCTTGCTCTTGGGAAGGTCCTTACGAAGAGTTGCTACGTTCTTCCGTTGTTCTTCAATGAGGGTTTCGTTTTCCTGATTGTTCGAAAGAATTGCGTTCAATACATTGGTATTGATGTCGTTTTTCCCTTCTGCAAGAACAGCAGCAATTACTTCCCGGCCGTACTCGTACATTTTGTCAGCGGTCAGTCGGAATCCAAAACCGAATTCCGCAGCATCTTCAAAGAGGCTGTTCGACCATGCTGGTCCCCGGCCATCTTTTCGGGTGGTGTAGGGGGTAGTTGGCAGGTTACCACCGTAAATCGAAGAACAGCCGGTTGCGTTTGCAATTACAGCCCGATCTCCGTACAGCTGGCTCAGGAGTTTCACGTAGGGAGTTTCACCACAGCCTGCACAGGCACCGGAGAACTCGAACAATGGCTCAAGCAACTGGCTTCCTTTAATAGTCTTTGTGTTAACCTTGTCGCGGTCTACATTGGGGATAGTGTTCAGGAAGAAGTCCCAGTTGGCTACTTCCGCATCCCGTAAAGGAGCCTGAACTTCCATGTTAATTGCTTTCCGCTCGGTTTTGTTCCCCGCTGCATCTTTGGCAAAGGCAGGACAAATGTGTACACAAGCGCCACAACCGGTACAGTCTTCCGGTGCGACCTGAATAGTAAACTTCATTCCAGGAAAGTCTTTTCCCCGGGCATCGGTAGATTTGAACGTTGCCGGTGCCTTGTCCAACAGCGAAGGTTCATAGACCTTCATACGGATGGTGGCATGGGGACAAACAGCTGAACAGTCACCGCACTGAATACAGGTATCCGCATCCCACACAGGAATCATTTCAGCAATGTTGCGTTTTTCGTACTTGGTTGTTCCTACCGGGAAGGTTCCATCATCAGGAAGTACGGAAATGGGTAACTTATCGCCCCGGGCTGCCATAATTTCTCCCAGAACTTCTTTAACGAATTTAGGGGAGTCGGCGGGTACCGGTGCTTTCATAGACTTCTTGCTGGTAACCTTGTTAGGGTAATTTACCTTGGTGGTTGCATTCAAGGCCGCATCTACGGTTCGGATGTTTGCATCAACAATATCCTTACCCTTGTTGCTGTAAGTCTTGATAATTGCATCTTTAATAAGGTTTACTGCTTGCTCTTCAGGGAGAACTCCGGAAATTTTAAAGAAAGAGGTTTGCATAATAACATTGATCCGGTTGCCCATACCCAATTCTTCAGCAATTTTCAGTGCATCGATTACGTAGAATTTCAGTTCCTTGTCAATGATCTGTTTCTGTACCTCTATTGGCAGTTCGTCCCAAATCTCATCAGCTCCAAAGGGGCTTGCCAAAAGGAAGGTTCCGCCTTTCTTGGCCATGTGAAGCATGTTAACCTTTTCCAGGAACGAGAACTTATGACAGGCCACAAAATTAGCATCGTTAATGAGGTACGCACTTCGAATTTTCTTCTTTCCGAAGCGAACGTGGCTCACGGTTACAGTTCCAGCTTTTTTAGAGTCGTATACAAAGTAACCCTGGGCCTGGTTGTCGGTGGCAGAACCAATAATTTTAATACTGTTCTTGTTTGCCCCGACGGTACCATCAGAACCTAATCCAAAGAAAACTCCCCGGAAAACATCGTCCGGTTCAACACTCAGGGTCGGATCCCAGGGGAGACTGGAATTAGTAACATCGTCAAAAATACCAACGGTGAACTTGTTCTTTGGCTGGTCGGCTTTCAGGTTTTCCATGATGCTTACACCCATTGATGGGGTAAATTCACAGGAACCCAGTCCGTACCGGCCACCGACAATGACCGGTGTTTTTTCAAAGGGTAACTTACCAAGAGTGTCCAATTCGGCTACAGCTGTGTGGACATCTTCGTACATAGGTTCACCGAGGGATCCGGGCTCTTTGGTTCGGTCAAGAACTGCAATTTTCTTTACGGTTTTGGGAAGGGCTGCTACCAGGTGCTCTGCGCTGAAGGGGCGGAAAAGCCGTACTTTGAGCATTCCCACCTTTTCACCCTTACCAGTCAGGTATTCAATGGTTTCATCCATGGTATCAGCACCTGAACCCATGAGGATCATAACCCGTTCAGCATCAGGGGCACCGACATAGTCAAACAGGTGGTACTGTCGACCGGTCAGGGCTGCAAACTCATCCATTACCTTCTGCACTATGGCAGGGGTTGCCTGGTAGTATTTGTTTACTGTTTCACGGCTTGAAAAATATACGTCGGGGTTTTGGCTGGTTCCCTTTATGGTTGGATGCTCGGGATCCAGAGCCCGACTCCGGTGTGCGTGAACCAGTTCATCCTTTATCATTTTGCGAATGACATCGTAGGACAGTTCCTCAATCTTTTGTACTTCATGGCTGGTTCTGAAACCATCGAAGAAGTGAAGGAAGGGAATTCGGCTTTCCAGGGTTGCCGCCTGGGCAATAAGGGCCATGTCCATGGCTTCCTGTACCGAGTTGGAGGAAAGCATAGCCCAACCGGTGCTCCGGGCTGACATGACATCGGAATGATCTCCGAAAATAGAAAGTCCCTGGGCTGCAATTGCCCGGGCTGCTATGTGGAAGACTGTGGGAGTAAGCTCACCGGCAAT
>SKVS01000146.1 GCA_007129335.1 Spirochaetaceae bacterium | reverse complement strand
TTGCTCATGGTTTATCCCAGAAATTCCCTTCATCCCGCCTGGGTGGAAATATAACCGTGAGCCCCCTGAGTTTTATCCATGAGGTATCTTCAAAAACACCCGTGGTGCTCGAACTTTCCAGCTTCCAGCTGGGAGACCTGAATTTGACCGGGGTCACTCTCGATGCTCATGCAAGTTTTATTACCAACATCCACCGGGATCACCAGGATTACTACGACGGCATGATCTCTTATGTATCAGATAAAAGACTGGTTTACGCTCATCAATCTCCCGGACGTATGGGGGTTTTCTTCGCCGATCAGCCTGAATGGACCACTTCATTTCAACTGGAGCACGGTGCTCAGACCTGGCTTTGTGCATCCAGACCTGAAATCCGTTCATCCTGGAATCACCCCCAACCCAACGGTTGGGCCTGGATGGAAAAAAACCAGGGCTGGATCCAGGAGCAGGGTAAGGAAAAGTATATTGCCGTATCCGAAACAAGAAAGGTACCAGGCTCACATCAGGCAATGAACCTCTTATTTGCCAGTCTGGGCATGGCCAGCCTTGGAATGAATCCTGAGGAAATTCGCCAGGCAAACAGCACCTTCCCGGGAATTCAGCACCGTCTAGAATATGTGGGAACAATTCGGGGTGTTGATGTATACAACGACTCAGCCGCTACCATACCCGAATCGGTCTTGGCAGCAGTACAGAGTTTTTCATCCCCGGTACATCTCATTACCGGGGGTACGGACAAGAAACTGGAATTCCATGTATTCAGTCAAATCAAAGAACGGGTAAAATCCATAACCCTTCTGGAAGGAAGTGCAAGCCCTGACATTGCCCGGGCGCTGGGTTTACCCCAGGATTCAACCTTCCATCCATGCCTTGCTTCGGCACTTACAGCCACCCTCAAGAAATCCATGGCTGGAGAAGTACTGGTGTTTAGTCCTGGTTGCGCCAGTTTTGGTATGTTTTTAAATGAATTCGACCGGGGCAATCAATTTAGGGCATTAATTCAGGAGACGATTCGCCATCAATAAATCCTGGAATTACGTATCGAATACCAATACTCCAGCTTGTTTGATCCTCAGCGAACCATCCCTGGGGGACTTCCAAACCTCGGGGCCCAAATGAACTCAGGGGCGTGTTCCATGCTCCGCCGAGAACCCGACGGTATACCCTCTGCCCATCCAGAGGACCGGTAGCAATTTCGGGTATTTCCCTACCCGCTACCAGGTCCTGGGTCCATTCCCACACATTTCCCCGGGTTCCGTATAAACCAAAAATGGAATCCGGCCCGAAGGTTGCTGCAGGATTCGTTGGACCGCCTTCCCGAGTATGGGGAGGATTTGGATCCTCAAAGGGATCGAAACTGCGAAAGTAATTCACCGTTTCCCTGGCAGGACGAAAACCTGCTCTTGTTTGACTAAAACCAGCCCATTCCTGGGAGCTGGGAAGTCTCCAGCGGTTATCCTCTTCATCGAAAACACCGGTTATTCGGGGAGGCAGAATACGCTCTTCTTTCCCCTGTAAGACCGACAGAACCCAGGCTAATCTGCCCGTCCCTATCCAGCTCACTCCTACAATAGGATGGTCTGCCCGCTCACCCCTTATCATGATCCGATTATTCTCAAAAACTAGTCCAAACTGATTTCCATAGTCAAGGCTACCGAACCCTGCCAGCCGGGTTCCATTCAAGGTGTCGATTAAATCCAGGCGATTGGCCGTCTGAACAATACGACCATGATCCTGACTGATCAGATGCTCTAATAAGGGAACCGCCTGTCGGTTTGTCAGGGAAAATTCCATTACCCTGCCGGAAAAATTCTGGGTTTCCACTTCTATCATGGGCGGCAGTTCATTGAAAAGTTCAAATTCGTAGGCGACTTCCAACAATACCCTTCCTCCCCGGAGGGCAGAAAACACCGCACTGTCGAATCCCGGCTGGGAAAAAAAAGGTTGCTCAGACCGTTGAACAGGCTCCACCCGGAAAGAATCCCCAAACAGGACATTCCCCCCGGACAACACTTCATATCGGTCAGCCCCGAGCACGGGTACCGAAGCAAGGGGGGTTTCCCACAGAATTTTGGCACGCAAAGGTAAGGTTGTGCCGTATCCTGTACTGGCTGTTCGTTGACCGTCGATTAAATACCAAGCAGAAGCGGGATCCGTCGGGAGAAAAAAACCTGAAGAGTCGGGAGCTCTCAGATGGAGGGCCCCAGGGGTTCGAAGAAAATTCTGGAAAAAATCCCTGTCTTGGGGAGTATGAAGGCGTACCATTCCTTCATCCAGAGATTCACTGGTAACTCGGGAATATCCGTAAGCCCCTGGGAGAAAAAAGGTAAGAAAACGATCAGAATGAATCTGAAAAGGTTCTGGAAGCTCTCCCACCGGGCTTCCCTGAAAAGCCAGGGGAACGATTAGCGGTTGAATTTCTTCCTGCCAGGAAGTGGAAAGTTGTATCTCCTGCTTATTAAGATCATGAATCTCCTGGTCTATTCCCGAGAGGTACAAAGAACCGCTCAACTGCCCGGGGAAATCAGGCAAAAAACCCTGAATAAAGGCACCACGGTCAGCAGAATGTACCTGGGCTAAACGAAGAGGCCAGGTTACGTACTGATTTTGAACAATCAGAGCGCTAACATCAAGGTTCCATATTCCCTGAAGCTGAAATTCTTGACCCCCAATGGTCTGGGTAAAATAGCCATGAAATTGAGCAACCTTCTGGTATGCCGGGTCCATGACTTTGAGACCTTCAACAGCAGCCAAAAGATCTGTTGGCTGTAAGGAAAAATCATCAAAATCCAGAACCAAGGAAAGACCCACTTCCGGGGAAAACAGAAGATGCTCATGGCGGATTTGCTGGAGGAGACCTGCCAGAATTTCTTCCAGATCTTCGGGAAGATCCCGTAATGGGAATTCCAATACAATCTCCGGTTCCCCTGTTTCATCCTCCACTGGCTCGGGGGTCGATACACAGGAAAACAGCAATACACCTACCAAAACCACAAGTCCCCATTTCTTACCGCTCATCATGTTCCCGTCCTCTGGCGTATGGCTTCGTATAAAAGTAACCCGGCCGATAGCGCTACGTTTAAACTATTAACCGTTCCAACCATGGGTATGGTTACAAGTTCGTGGGCGTTTTTCTTCCAGAACTCAGATAAACCCTGATCCTCTGAGCCAACCACTATCGCACAGGGTCTTCGGTACGATACTTCCCAATAGGGTTTTGCATCATGGGGATCTGCTGCAACAATGGTTATATTCTGTTCTTCTAACCATTCATACACCTGCTGATTGTCTGCAGCGGCAATAGGCACAGTAAAAATGGAACCCTTGCTTGCCCGTACCACATTGGGATTGAAAAGATCTGTTTTTCCACCCAAGGATATGACTCCCTGCACACCACATGCATCGGCTGTCCGGAGCATAGCACCAAAGTTACCAGGCTTCTCAATTCCCTCGGTTATGAGATAAAGGGGCATGGATGGATGGGATTGATCCCTTGTGGATCCGGTGGCCTCTGTTTGGTTCATGGAAGAATGTTTCATGGAAGAAAGGGAGGTTTCCGGCTGAAAAGCTATGCAGAGCCAGGCATCGGGATGTTGCCGATAGGCTATTTTCTCCATGAGCTGGGGACTTATTTCAATGACCTCCCCACCCAGGGCTGTAAAGGTACCCAAGAGCTCAGAATCCGAGCCATTGCGGAGTCCAGGACTATAGAAAAGGCGAAATGGGCGCAACCCACCCTGGAGGGCGAGAACAATCTCATCCCTCCCTTCAACGACCAAGAGTCCTTCACGGTCCCGATCTTTTCTTTGGGATAGTTTAACAGCGTGTTTAATTTTTGGATTTTGAAAACTGGTTATGCTTTGATATACCATGCCAACAGATATACCACAAATCAGCCCTATTGTCAGGGCAACCGCAGAGCAATCAGATCTGACAAAGCAGTACCATGAGTTTGGAGAAACCACTTCAACTGAGCACTATGCATTTGTCCTGGGATTGCCCTGCTTTTCCAGGGCAAACGAATGAAAGTTACTGAGACCTAGTACTCCTGGATTTATGTATTGTCCACTTTCAATAGTAGCCCTGCTTTTGCCCTGCCTGCTTTGCCTCCTGGCACCATGATTTGCTATACTGAATATATGCTCCGTTTAGACAAGCTTCTCCACTCAACCTATCCTCAATTCAGCAGAAAACAATGGTCTACATTCTGCACCCAGGGATATGTGATATATAGAAACCAGATATGCACAAAATCCCATGAACTACCTTCCGAAGAAGCCTGTCATTTGGACATTGACTGGGAGAGAATTCATCAACATGTCCATTGGAACCTTGTTCCTTCGGATAATCCCATAGAAATACTCTATATGGGTCAAGGACTCCTGGTGGCAAATAAGCCCTCGAATCTCCATTGCCACCCAAACAGCCCGGAAGAAACCGACTCGCTGGTTCATCGTTTAGCTCATATTATTCCTGAAAGTAAAGAGCAACAACAAGGATTCCTGTTAAACCGGATCGATTATGAAACAAGCGGGTTGGTGCTCAGTGCAACCTCCCGGGAGAGCTTCGAGAAATGGCAACCTTGTTTCCGAAAAACTTCTGACCTGGGAGTGACCAAGGTCTATACAGCCCTGGTTTGGGGAATTCCGACCTGGACACAAACTACTTCCACCGATTCTATCGGTCACTTGAAAAACCAGCGGAACCGGGTCGGTTTGTACAACTCACCCAATTCTCACCATGGAGTACAGGATTTCCGGGGAAATCCTGTACCCGCTAGAACCGAATTTATCTTGGAACAAACAGGTTTTCTCAAACCACCTGGAAAACCTATACCCGCACTCCAGGCATCTGTGGTCGAAGCTCGGCTGGACCATGGAATGATGCACCAGGTTCGGGTCCACCTCCAGGGGCTCGGTCACCCCTTAGCAGGGGATAAGATCTATGGACCCCAGGTGTATCCCCTTCTGTCTCCCCACGGGTTGCATTGTAAGGAAATCCGTATTGATCCCTGCCCGGACTTTCCCCAGGGAATAAGCTGGGGCTCCCGGTTGCCCGATGCACCCCCTTTCTGCTGGTTTCGCCCTAGGGGTTAGCAGTTAGCTAGTTCCAAACGATTTCTCTATTGACCAGCCAGGGATATACCCAGCCGGAGAGCAAGAAGCTTTGTCTGATCGCTGTCAGCCCTGCTGGTAAGAATCAGGGGAATTTTCGAGCCGGTAAGAACCCCCGCAATGGTTCCCTTACCAGCAAAGGTAAAGGTTTTATACGCTACATTTCCGCTATTCAGTTCAGGAAACAGGAGAATATCCACATCACCGGCTACCTGGGATGGAATACCTTTAATCCGGGCAGCATCTGCAGAAAGCGCTACATCCATGCCAAAGGGTCCATCGAGAATTGCTCCCTGGGGTAAATCCTTCAGCTCGCCTGCGTGGTAGGCTTCCTTTAGTCGTTGGGCGTCTACAGTAGATTGTATTTTCGGATTCACCGTTTCCACCGGAGCAACAAGGCCGACCTTTGGATTTTTTACCCCAAGCTTGTTTGCAAGCTCGAGCACATTTCGTAGAATTTCAATTTTTTGATCATAGGTGGGATTAATGTTTATTGCACAATCGGTTAGGTACAGGGGTTTGTGGTAGACGGGTAAATCAAGCACTCCAACATGGCTCCCTAATCTCCCGGGACTCATTAGCCCCTTACTTGAAGAAAACATTGCCTTGCTAAAAGCACCCGAATGTACCGCCCCCTTCATTGCTGCTCCTGCCCTGCCATCCACCACTGCCTGGGCAGCTACCTGGCAGGCCTCTTCTTCATGGGATGCGGGTAATATCTCCATGGCCGATACATCGATACCCTGCTGTTCCGCAGCAGCCTCAATAGTAGATCTGTCTCCAATGAGCAGGAAATCAGCCCACTGGTGCTCTAAAGCGTGTTTCATGGTGAACAAAACCGCATCGTCCTGGGGAAAGGGCACAGCAACGGTGGGCTTCTGGCGTAAAACAAACAGCTGTTCTAATTTTGAGTGATTTGTGTCCATGAATTTGGTCTCCTTGGGGCCGGGTTACTTTCGTTCGTAGGTTCTTACTTCCAGGGTTCCCTGAAGTGCCCCATATGCATTTTCTGCGAGGGCTTCCATTTCTCCCTCACCGGGGTAAATAAACATCCGCCCTATCCAATCCAATCTTTGGCTTAGTCCATTAACAATTATTTGCTCGTAAGCCAATCCCCCGGTAAGAATTATTCCATCCACCTGTCCTTCCAGGGTTGCTCCATGACTGGCAATTTCCTTGCTTATCTGGTGAATCAGAGCCTGGAGCAGCTCTTGGGTGGCTGGATCACCGGCCAGGGCCTTTTTCCCAAGTTCGAGCATGTTATTGGTTCCTGCGTAGGCAGAAACTCCCCCTTTGCCAACAATGCGCCTTTTGAATGCAGCGAGTTTCGCCTTTCCCTCCGGGGAAGCAGGGCTGTCGGTCCCCATTACCCGGCAGAACTCCTCAATGAGCTGACCTGCTGGCAGTCCTCCGGACCGTTCGGGACTAAAGGGGCCATCCCCATCCAGGGCATTGTTTACATCCACAACCTTTCCATCCAAATGAGCACCAACCGAAATACCGCCCCCCATGTGAGCGACAATAAACCGGCATTGATTGTAAGGCTTTCCCAGTTCAGCTGCGGCTCTGCGCCCTACGGCTTTTTGATTCAATGCGTGAAAAATACTCTTGCGGGGTATTTCGGGCATGCCGCTATACCGGCACAGGGGTAACATTTCATCCACTACAACCGGATCAGCAATGTAGGAAGGACAGTTATAGGTTTGCCCAATATCGTAGGCAATGGCTGCTCCAAGGTTGCTGGCGTGCTCCCCGTAAGCCGCAACCTTCAGGTCATCTAACATACCTTGATTCACGGTATACACCCCACTGGACATGGGGGCAAGGAGACCTCCCCTGCCTATACATGCAGACAGTCCAAATCCCTGAGGCAGTTCTTGATCCAAAAAATCCTTGACTTGTTGAAAGCGAAAGTCCCTTTGATCCGCAATAGTGGAAAACGGTGTAAGCTCATGGGTTTCGTGACGAGCGCACCCCCCCGAGACTTCGTTCAATCGGTTGAACAGGCTGATTTTTGTACTGGTAGATCCCGGGTTAATGACCAGAATGTACACCGGATTGGTTTGTTCCATCATGTAATTCCTTGATTGTTCAGCATTTCTTGTTTCAGGAAAAATGCTGTGTGTTGAAGTTCGGGGGAAGGCCACGGGTCTTCCCCCTGGATGTTGCTTTTCTTCTGGGTTTTCCCCAGATTTGCCGCATTCAAACTAAATTCAATTGATGCAATCTTTTTAGAGTCTTTGCAATAGGAACTGTTTCCAAGAAATTCAGTAATGTTCCTTATAATAATCCTCAGCCCGCTGGATAAGGCGCATATTCGCATCCAGCAGATTTTGTCGTTTCAGACTCAAGGGTACCACTTTTTTCAAGGTTTCAATATCGATAACCCCAGTTTCCAGAATGTACAAGGTAAGCAGAATCATGTTCGCAGCAGCAAGAACTCCTTCTTCTTTTGCAATATCCGTTGCAGGAGCTGAAAGAACCCGTACATCATCCCGTTCTACCTTGTCCAAAATGACCGAGGAATTCAGAATTATGAGCCCACCGGCATGTACCCGATCGACAAAACTCAGAAGACTGGGTCGGTTCATAGCAATTAAGACGGTAGGATCATCGACCAGGGGAGAACCAATTTCCCGACTGGAAAGAATTACACTCGCATTTGCTGTACCACCCCGCATCTCCGGTCCGTAAGAAGGTAACCAGGAAGCATTCAATCCCTCGGAAATAGCACAGTTTGCCAAGAGAATCCCCGCAGATAGTACACCCTGCCCACCGAAGCCCGCAATTTTCACCAAATGATCTTTTTCAAGGGGGTGTTCCTTTACCTTGGGAAGCTCTTTTTCACCCTGAAACAATTTCAGAACCTGCTGATCATTGAGCCAGGGATGGCTTGTCTGGGCTGCAGCTGCTTCCTGATTGTCCCGGAAGTTTTGTACGGGGTACACATGCTCCATGGTATTGGCAATCCATTCCCGTGCAGCTATAGGATCCATTTTCCAGTTGATCGGACAGGGAGAAAGAATCTCAATAAAGGAAAAACCCTTTTTCTGCATTTGGTTTTCCAACCCCTTCTTAATGGCTTTACGGGTTTTCCGAATTCCCCCGGGGGTTGCAAGGCTGGTACGTTCAATAAAAACAGGTGTCTTTATTGCATTCATTACCTCTGCCATTCCAATCGGGGCCCCATCGGCCAGAAGATCCCGACCTTCCGGAGTGGTCAGGGTTTTCTGCCCCACGAGAGTAGTTGGTGCCATTTGGCCCCCGGTCATTCCATAAATTGCATTATTTACAAAAATAAC
>SKVS01000116.1 GCA_007129335.1 Spirochaetaceae bacterium | reverse complement strand
GTTGCCGCCCCTTCGATACCCAACGGGATGGTTTTGTGTACAGCCACGGGTCTGCGACCCTGGTGGTGGAAAGTCTGGAAAGCGCCAGGGCCCGGGGCGCGCGGATCTACGCCGAAGTTCTGGGAGTAAAGGCCAGCGCAAACGCCAACCACCTGCCCATGCCCGGCGCAGAATACATGGCCTACGTCATGAAACAGCTGGTGCAGGATGCGGGTATCCGGCCCGAGCAGGTTCAGTACGCTAACTGCCATGCCACCGGAACACCTGCGGGGGACCGACAGGAAATTAATGCAATCAAGCTCGCATTCGGGGATCATGCGTACAACATGAAACTCAATGCACCAAAATCCATGCTCGGCCATACCTGTTGGGCAAGCCCCCTGGTTGAAACCATTGGGGGTATACTGCAAATGCAAAACGGTAAGCTCCATCCATCCATAAACATAGAAGAAATGGACCCGGAAATCGATTTGGATGTTGTGCCCAATGAAGCTATTGACTTTAAGGCTACCTATATGTTGAAAAATTCCTTTGGATTTGGTGGCTTGAACTGTTGCAGTCTCATTAAGCTCTGGGAAGACTATGCCTGACGTCCCGGTGTTACCGGAGGAATGAGTGAAGGAGAAATCATGGGATACAATGCTTTTATAACCGGAGGATCCCGGGGAATCGGCCGGGCAATAGTTCTGGAATACGTAAAAAAGGGCTGGGGTGTAGGTTTTACCTATAATTCCCGGGAAGATCAAGCTCACAAAACCATTGAGCTGGCGAAGGAAATCAATCCCCATCTTCCTGTGCGGGCCTACCCCATGAATCTGCTGGATCCCGAGGGTATTGAGGCGGTTTGTGAAAAGGTGCTCGATGATTTTACCGAGATTGACGCAGTGGTAAATAATGCAGCTATTCTGCAGGATAATGCTGCGGCAATAATGAGTAATGAACAGTGGAACCAGGTCATTGCAGCCGATTTAACCGCTCCCTTCCTGGTTTGCCGGAGCTTTCTCATGCACTTCCTGTCCAAACGCCGGGGCAGAATTATTAACATTTCAAGCCTCAGCGCGGGTGGTTCTTCGGGCCAGGTGAATTATGCTGCGGCAAAATCCGGTCTGATTGGAATGAGTAAAACCCTGGCCAAGGAATACGGGAAAAAGGGTATAACCTGCAATGTAGTCACCGTTGGCTATGTACCTACCGGAATGACCGAGGACAATATGGCAAAGAATCTCCAGGAATACTGGGTTAAGCATTGTCCTGCCCGGCGGGTCGGAGAACCCGAAGAAATCGCAGCTGCGGTGCTGTTTTTATCCAGCGACGATGCCCGGTTCATTAGCGGAGAGAATATTCACGTCAGCGCCGGGCTGACCTACGCACCATAAGGAGAATTGCCATGATGGTAGGAATAGAAAAATTGAACGTCTACGGGTCATCCTTGTACCTGGATCAGCAGGATTTGGCCCGGGCCCGGGGCAAAGACCCGGTGAAAGTTCTGGAGGACTTCATGATCCACACCCGGGGTCTGAATCCTCCCTGGGAGGATGCGGTAACCATGGGAGCGAATGCCGCCCTGGGAATGCTGACCCAGCAGGACCGGGAAGACATTGGCTTATTGGTAGTGGGAACCGAAGGTTCGGTGGATTTTGGTAAACCTATTTCCACAAACATCCACAGAGCCCTCGGGCTGGGGCCGAATGTGCGGAACTTTGAAACAAAGTTCGCCTGTTACTCCGGGGTTGCTGCCATGGATGTGGCAATAAACTGGATTGCCGCAGGGCATAACCGGGGAAAAAAAGCCCTGGTCATTGCTACGGATTTCAGCCGGGCCCATCTGGGAGCTTTTGAAGAGTTTGTCCTCGGGGGAGCTGCAACCGCAGCCCTCATTAGCGATACTCCGAAGATTGTAGCCTTTGAAACCCTGAAAAAAGGAACCTGGACCACCGACATTTACGACACCTTCCGGCCCAGCGCAAAGGAAGAAATGGGAAATAATGAGGTCAGCCTGTTTAGCTATATGGACGCCACCACCGGGGCCTACGAAGACTACCTGGCGAATAACCCCGATGAGGTGGATTTTGATACCTACTTCAAGTACTTCGTTTACCATACTCCTTTTCCCGGAATTGCCTTCCAGGCCCACCGGACCCTGTGCCGGGACCATGCTCCCAAAAAAAAGCCGGAGCTGAAGCTGGATTTTGAAAAGCGGGTTATGCCTGGGCTTCGGTTCGCAGCCCGGGTTGGCTCGACCTATGGAACCAGCAATTTTACCGGTCTTGCATCCCTGCTGACCCACGCCACAGACTTGAAAGCCGGTGACCGAATAGCCTTTTTCGCCTACGGTTCGGGTGCAATTGGAGAGTTCTACAGCGGGCACATATTGCCTGAAGCTCTAGAGGTTCTTCAGGGCATGAACATCTCCGGCAAACTGGACCAACGCCGCCGGGTTACCGTAGAAGAGTACGAATCCATTGAAAATAGTCGGGAATCGTACATCGAAAATCCGAATTTTGAACCCGATTTCTCTATTCTGAATGGCTGGTACGGTGAACACTACCGGAACAGCGGCTTGTTGGTCCTCAAAGGGGTGAAGGACTGGTACCGGACCTATGAACTTGCCTAAACTGACTGGTTCTTCCCAGCCGGTGGCGTACCAGGTGGACAGCCGGTTGGGAATAATTACCCTGCAGGACGGAACCGGTACGAACCGTTTGGACAGGGAAATGCTCGAGCATATGTACGCTGCTGTGAGTGCTGCCATGGAGGATCCTGAGGTAAAGGTTATTCTAATGCGCAGCGGGGAAGGGGCCTTCTGTTTGGGAATGAACCTGGAAGTTCTTCAGGAAAGTCTTGAAAATCAAGGCTCGGAGCTTGGGGATTCAGGGGAAACAAAAAGCCGTGAAACGGCTGTCTCCCAATACGCCCTTCTCTTAGAAGCCATTGCCTTCGGACCAAAGCCCGTTATTGGCCTGGTAGAGGGTCCGGTAAAGGCGGGGGGAGTCGGTATAACCGCAGCCTGTGACATTGTGGTCGCCCAGGATGGAGCTGCAAGCTTTGAACTGAGCGAGGTTCTTTTCGGACTCATTCCTGCCAATGTGCTTCCCTTTCTGTTGAATCAAAGGATAACTCCCCAAAGAGCCAGGTACCTGGTACTTACGGCTCAGTGCTTAAGCGCACAGGAGGCTGAGAATTTTGGGTTGGTGGATCAAGCCCTTTCCCGGGAAAACCTTGAAAAAGGGCTGAAAACATTGTTGAAAACCATGATGAGGGCTGAACCCCACGCCCTTGCCCGGGCAAAGTTCTTCATCGGTGAGCATGTAAAGGGGAATTTTAGTACTTTTCAGCATTTTCAAAATGCTGCCCAGCGTGAGTTGTTGGAGCTCATGAACAATCCCCAGGTAAAACAGGGCCTCGATGCATTCTCCGACGGACAGACTCCCGACTGGTTTCATCGGTTTAAGCCCACTGTTCAGTTGAGCGGTTGTTCTGAGCTAAGAAAGGAGACCATAGTATGAGTACACCCAGAGTAACCCATACTCTAGAAGATAACGGGATTGCATACCTGAACATGGTAGATGTTCAGGGAAAAAACATTTTCTCTCACCGGTTTGTGGAGGAATTCCTGGCCCAGCTGGACATCATCGAGGAGGTAAATCCCCGGGTCATGATTATTCGGGGACTTGATGATGTGTTCTGCGGCGGTGCGGACAAGGAAAGCCTCATGGAACTGGCCAGCGGTGAAATTGTTGTGCGGGACCTGGTTATTTCCGAACGACTCATTCATACCCGTTTTCCTGTCATAGCTGCCATGGAAGGTCACGCCATGGGTGGGGGCCTTGTTATTGGACTGTGTTCCGATATAGTCCTGGCAGCCCGGGAAAGCCGCTACGGCGCGGTCTTTATGACCATGGGCTTTACCCCCGGCATGGGAACCACAACCCTGCTGCAAGAGCTTGTAGGTCCCTATATAGCTTCCGAAATGATGTATACGGGAAAACGATTCAAGGGCAAAGAACTGGCTGAAAAGGGCTGCGGATTTAACTACATTCTTCCCAAGGCCGATGTGCTGGCAAAAGCTAAGGATGTTGCCTTGCAGATTGCCGAACGGAACCCCAAGTCCGTGGGCCTGTTAAAGTACACCCTGAGTGCACGGAAGAAAAAGCTTCTCATCGACGCCCGGGTGCAGGAAGACCTCATGCACACTATCAGTTTCGGGTATCCGGAAACCAAGGAAATAATCCGGGGATTTTATGCGGGCAGCTGAACGTAATGGGCTGATTCCATTGGTCCATTGCCAGAAGACTAAGGAGATGTAAGTGATAACCCTCGATATGAAAGGCACCTCGGTGCTCATAACCGGCGGAACCAAGGGAATTGGTCTTGCCTCTGCCCTGCAGTTTGCTGCCGCAGGTGCCCAGACCTACCTGACCTATAAGTGGGGCAGTGCGGATGAACAGGAACTGAAATCCCAATTCCAGGCGGTTCATGGACCAGAGCCGATTCTCCTTCAGGCCGATGTATCTGTTGATGAAGACACCGACAGGATCCTGGAGGATATTTCTCGAACAAGTCCCCATGGGGTAGACATTTTTGTTTCTAATGTGGGCTATGCGGCGACCATGAAAAGTCTGGACGACTACAAAAAACGCAGCCTCTTTAAGACCCTGGAGTATTCTACCTGGCCCATGGTAGAATACACGAGGAAGATCAAGAAACGCTTTGGCTCGTACCCCAAAAAAGTCATTGGAATATCCAGTGACGGTCCTGACCACTTCTATAGGGGCTACGACTTTGTAGCTGCCAGCAAGGCCCTGCTGGAATTCTTTGGGAAATATATGTCAGTCCATTTGCTCGAAGAAGGTTCGCGGGTGAACGTTATTCGTTTCGGCACCGTTAAAACCGAAAGCTTCAGCGCAATTTTCGGACAGGAGTTTTTCGATTTTGTGGTGGACCAGGGACTTGCCCCTAAGGAGGTGATTTTAACCCCCGAGGACTGTGGAAAGGCGGTTTTCGCCCTGGCAAGCGGTTTTATGGATGCTATGAATGGCCAAATAATAAATGTGGATTATGGTATGCCCTTCAGCGACAATACCATGATGCGGTATCAATTGTGGAAGAAACAACAGGAATCTGAATCCTAAAAATCTGTTTCAAGGAGTGTAAAATGACAAAAGACAAGGTCATTGAGGTTATTAAGAAGAACATTGTCGATAATCTTGACGATGTGGAGATGGATGACATCGATATTACCAAGTCCATGAAAGACTATGGTGCCAATAGCTTGGATATTATCGAGGTTGTATCGTGTTCAATGCGGGATCTGGATATTAAAATCCCCCGGTCAGAACTGGCCGATATTGGGGACATATCCGGACTTGCTGACAAGTTCATGGAACACGTTAAGGCATAATGCGCTCTTGCCCGATTGTGTGGTAAGATCTCATATTCGTGGTCGTGTTACCGCTTTCTTCGGAAAGCGGTTTTTTTTTGCTGAACATACCTGAAAAAATAAAAAAATATCGTACACTAAGGAACATCTCATCCGCCCTCAGGGGTGTAATATATAATCCCGATGCAACGGATATACAACAAGGAAGGAACGGTGGATCACCAGATAACCCAACTCTACAATACCTATGGCCCAATGGTATACCGCCGATGTCTCTCCCTTGTGAAGGATCATGAGCTTGCCATGGACTGCATGCAGGATGTTTTTGTCCGTTTGCTGAAAGCCCATTCCCGCCTTGAGCCCGGAGGATTTTCCAGCCTTCTGTATACCATGGCAACCCGGGTCAGTCTGAATGCTCTGCGGGGCATATCTCGCCGGGAGCGGGGGAAGGTGAGTTGGGATATTGCCCTTAGCGAGGCCCGTGCTCCCGATTCTCCGGAGGAGGATGCAATGCAGAACCAGGTTATCCAACAGGTGCTATCCTTAGGGGATGAAAAAACCCGAACCATAGCCTGGCTCCATTATGCCGATGGATACACCCTGGAAGAAACAGCCCAGGCGGTAGGCATGTCAGTGTCGGGAATTAGAAAACGTTTGCGGGTATTCAAGGATAAAGCCGCTGTTGTAAAGGAGCATTACCATGGAACAGACCTTTAACCAACTCCATGCTGAACAGGCTGCCATAGGGGAGCTGCCCCCGGAGCTCCAGGATCAATACCGGTTCAACCAGGCATTCCAAAAGAAGGTACGGGAACTGAAGCAGCAGAACCTGGACTTCCTCCTGGAGTTTCCTGCAGACATGGTTCTACCCAATATTGAATCCCGCACCAGGAAGTTTACCCCCACGAACCGGTTTAACCCCTTTGGTTCTCCTGGGCAAAGAAGGACCCTGTACGGATTAGGTCTGGCTGCCGCGGCACTTCTTGTGGTAATAATGCTTCCGGTCTTAATTACCACCTTTCCCGGAGGCAGCCTCGTGGGAGATCCGGGAATCTTAGGGGAGGATGTTATCCGATTAAAGGGATTGGAACCTCAATTGCAGGTATTTCGTTACCGACCAGGGCTTGAAGAGGGGTATGAACTCCTTTCTCCAAACGATCGGGTGCTTACCCGGGACAGGTTGCAGGTAAGCCTGAACCCAGCAGGTTACAGCCATGGTGCTGTGTTTTCGGTGGATGGCAGAGGTGTCATTACCCTTCATTTTCCTTCAAATTTTGGGGCATCCACAAGCGTTGGATCCCAGGGTACCATTGTATTACCCTATGCTTACGAGCTCGATGACGCGCCCCTTTTTGAGCGGTTCATTCTCATACTTTCCCACTCTCCTGTGGATCTACGGGGACTTGCGGGGACCATTCAGGCTCAGCTGGACAGAAGGTCCTGGGTTCAGGACGGTGTCCTGGAATTACCAAATCAATATCAGGTAGTTTATCTGCCTTTACGAAAATAATCCTTAACTGGACACAAGGGGTATCCCATGAAAAAGAATAAACCACGATTATCCATTGCATTAGCAGTCAGCCTGGCTCTCATTACTATGACCACCCTCGGGGCACAACAATTCCCCGGATTTCCCTCAGAAGCCGGGGTGCGCCGTTTTGGTCTTTTCATCGGAGCAAATGACGGTGGTTCCGAACGGGTAACCCTTCGTTGGGCAGCCAGTGATGCCCAGCGGGTCATGGACGTCATGGAAGAGTTTGGGGGTATTGGAAGTGCGGACAGCAGGTTGCTGGTGGATCCCAGTATTTCCGATGTATATCGGTCCTTTGCGGCTATAACCCAACAGATTGACCAGGTTCGGGGCCAAAGTCGCCGGGTTGAGCTATTGGTATACTATTCAGGTCACTCCGATGAAACCGGCCTCATGCTCGGATCCGAGCATCTGGGTTATCATTCCCTGAGGCAGGCTATTGATGAGGTGGGAGCAGATGTGTCTATTGCTATTCTGGACTCCTGTGCCTCCGGTGCTTTTACCCGGCTCAAGGGCGGATTACGGGTTCAGCCCTTTCTGGTAGATGATTCATCCCAGATGAAGGGTTATGCTTTTCTTACCAGTGCCAGTGCGGATGAAGCCGCCCAGGAAAGCGATCGTATTGGGGCGAGTTTCTTTACTCACTTTTTGGTTTCTGGATTGCGCGGAGCAGCTGATGCCACCGGTGATGGCAGAGTAACCCTGAATGAAGCTTACCACTATGCCTTTAACGAAACCCTTGCCCATACCGTTGGCACCCTGGCAGGGCCTCAGCATCCCAGCTACGACATTCAGCTCAGCGGATCCGGGGATCTGGTGCTCAGCGAACCCATAAGTTCTGCTTCTGTTCTGGTTCTCGATCGATCTTTGTCCGGCAGGGTTTTTATTCGCCATGCCTCCGGTCAATTGGTTGCGGAATTTACCAAGGTTCCGGGACAGGAGGTATCCCTGGGACTTCGGCCGGGAGCTTATGCGGTGTCGGTCTCTGATAACAACCAGTTGTTTACCACGAGTGTACAGGTTAGCTCCTTTGGAATCAGTCGGGTGACCCCGTCCATGCTCACCAGGCAGAATTTGGCGGTTAACCGGACCCGGGGAACCGATCAACCCGAGCAGGTTCCCGTGACAGATCTGAGCATTGAACAATTGTCTCAGAATTTTGGTGAACTCTTGGCTCAGAAAATTATTGAAGATGTGAACCGGTCCCTGGCCAATGCCTTTGCCCAGCAAGCCGGATCTCCGGTTCCTTCGGCCAGTCCTGCTTCCGTTTCACCTGTTGTCACTGAACCGGTGAATCGTGTTCCTTTTTTGTTCTCCTTAGTACCGGGTGTGCCCCATTACCAGTGGAGCGGTCCAATTCTGAGTAATTTCTCCCTGAGCCCGATCGTTGGGGTGGTGGATTATTCCCAGGGTCTTCAGGTTTCGGGGGTAGGATCTCTTGCCCATCGATCGAGCCAGGGCCTGCAGATTGCCGGAGTCTTTTCGAAAACAGGCCAAATGGAAGGTTTTCAATTAGCTGGTGTGTTCAATCATGCAGAGTCTGTGAAAGGCGCGCAAGTGGGTGGGGTTTTTTCTGAATCAGGGTCAATCCAGGGAGTACAGATAAACGGTATATTCGGAAAGTCCACGGGCAATGTACTGGGAGGACAGGT
>SKVS01000210.1 GCA_007129335.1 Spirochaetaceae bacterium | reverse complement strand
TCCGTTCAGGATTCGGCTTTGCCATACATAGTCGCCCCCAGCCCGGGGCATGGTGGCTATGAGGGCGGAATAGACAATGATTTCTGGAATTATGAACAAAGCCCCAATTAGGAGGGCGGGAATCATTCCCCCTTCAAAATACCAGGCCTGGCTCATGATGTACAAACCCAGGGTAATGAGGTTTATGGAAAAAAATGAGTAGATGAATGCGTCCATAATGGACCATGACCTGACTAATCCAGTGGCGTTCCTGAGGAATATGTTCGGCTGATTTTCCATGATGTTTTCCTTCTCCTGATTTCTTGATTTGTTAGTTTGTTGATTTCTCTCCGGGGCCATTCATTTTTCTACCCTACAAGCCTATCCGCTTACCAGAACCCATGATCTGAGACCCTTTTTCGGGTGGATATCGAACAAGCCGCCCTGAAGAATCCCCTGTTCGTACAAACTTCCCGGATTTACCACCACGGTTTTTTTTATTCTGCACAATCCCTTGGCTTCATGAATATGTCCGTGGAGAGACAACAAGGGTTGGTATTCTTCTATGATCTTGCGTACTGCGGTGCTGCCCACAGGAACAGTAGATTGGCCTGCATTCTTGATGGAAAGGTCTTCCCCCAGTTCCGGTGCATCGTCCAAACCCGAAGCGTAGGGAGGACAGTGGAAGTTGAATATGGTGGTTTTTCGGTTCATGGTTTGGGGGAGCATTTTCCTGAGGCGGGTTTCCAGGTCGGGTTCGGTTTCTTCCCGGTAGGTTTTCCAGGGAGTCGGATTCGCCCAACCGGTAGAAGCCAGGGAGAAATCACCCAAATCCAAAAATCTGCCTTCCCCGTTCATGACCCGGTGGCAACCCGTAAGAACCCGATCCACTTCTTCCGGGTCATCGTTGCCGGGGCAGACTACCAGGGGAATATGGGGTGCAAGACGGTCATCTATCCAGGAAAGCCATAGTTCAAGGGTTTCGGCAATTGCCTGTTTGAACCGGGTATCCAGAGCATCGGGGTTTTGGGCATAGTGATTTCGCTCATCCTTTGTCATGGATATGGGGTAATACCCCCTGCTTTTCACCTGGTCTGCGAACTCCTGTGTTGCTGACTGGCTTTCGAGAATATATTCCGATCCTAAAAGCCATCCGGTAGTAGATCCCATGGGATCTTTCACCAGGGGGACAATAGCTTTGCCGGTCATGTCGCCCCCGAGAACAAGAATGTCGGCGTTGTAGTACTTTGCTGCACCGAGAAATTTCTTCCAGCATATATCCGATCCGTGAATGTCTGTTGCAAAATAGAGTTTGGGCATTCAGTTGTCCTTACCTGGGTTGGTTTTGGGATTGTCAGCAGGTTGTTTATTACCAGGTTGTATGTTACCAGGCTGATTATTGAGAACAGGGCCAAAGATTCCCAACCCCAGTAGTTTGCGTATTCGCCGAAGGCTGCGGAAAAACTGCAATCCCATTGCTGTCAATCCATTGACCAGAAAAACAATGATTCCCAGACCCAGGGCCAGTTCGGGTGATAGATGATTCAGTCTTGCCAGGATGATAAATCCCGCCAAAATGAGGGCAGCTAATCCTGTATCCAGGTAGTAGGCCCGGTGATCGAGACCAAAAAGTCTATGACGAAGAAGATCGCCGGCATACCGTGCCCCGGTTATTCCCAGGCAGAAGAGTCCCAGAAACAAGAATAACCTGCTTAGTCCCATTCTTTGAGCTTCGAGGATCCACCAGAGAAGGGGGAGGTATGAGAGCACCATTCCGCCGGCGTATTTTCCTGACCCTTTTCGGTTGCGCAGGATAACCGGAATAACCAGAATCCATGAACCCAGGGTGGCTATGCTTGCCAAAAGAAGAATGGGGGGGAACCCGAATGATGAGTGG
Organism: Spirochaetaceae bacterium; assembly: GCA_007129335.1. GTDB lineage: Bacteria > Spirochaetota > Spirochaetia > DSM-27196 > Salinispiraceae > SKVS01. Next base: position 6,769 of record SKVS01000210.1, on the reverse strand, counting down.
GAAGAGGCCCAGAAATCGTATCCTGTAAGCCAGAAAACAATCATAAGTATCCAGGTAATTACCAAGCCTTCCTGAGCAGAGAAGGGAGCAAAATACAGGGTATTGGTGTCCACCACCTCTTTATAATTATACCAATCGTTGAAGAGAATGGACAGGAGAGCAAGGTAGGTGAGCCAGGGAGGAATGACCGGAAATGCGGTCATGAGTCCCAGGGGTATGAAGAAAACATTAAAGGTGTCGAACCAGTGGTCAATAAATTCTCCACAGGGTCCGCTTACCTTGAGCCTTCGGGCCTGCATGCCGTCCAGGGCATCCATAGTGCTGTAAAAGAAATTGAGCAGAAATGCAAGAAGGAAAAGCCAGGAGTGTTCTGGACCAAAGACAGGTATAAGGAAGGCTAAAATAGCAAAGGAAGCCCAGGATCCCAGGTTTCCCAGGAGGGAAACAGCATTGGGGTGCATCCTTCGGGGTATGAGGTTGATTGCCCGGTTCCACCAGTGCTTTAGTACCTTGTCAACAAGAGAGTGGTCAATTCCATGGTATGAGTAACGGTGGATTTTATCGGGATCAGAATAGTGCTCAGCCAATTCGGTACCTCTGCTCTCATTTGGGAATACTTGTTACGGATCCGGAAATGTTTGGCCGCCAGGGGTTTGCAAACCTCCTGTGTTTTTTCCGGTTTTCAGGGAAATTCACGGAGTTACTTTGTTAGAATTCGGTTAAGAGCATAGGGGGTGTTTTAGAGGTTTGTCAAGGTTAGTAATACAGGGCAAGCGTATATGGCCATGAAAGGTGGTGAGAGACCTAGTTCTCCTGGGCTTCTGTATTCCCCCTTTCAATATTCGCCCTGGGTTTGCCCTGGTTAGTAATACCACCGGTTTTGAATTATACTGGATGTATGAGTAGCTCTGAAGACTTTGTCCAGGAGGAACTGTCTCCGGTTATCCGTGTGGATCTCCACTGTCATTCGGATAAAAGTGATGGCTACTATTCCCCTTACCAGGTTGCCCAGGAGCTTGCCCGGGAACATGTTCAATTTGCTGCCCTGACCGACCATATGACCGATGAGGGATGCAGTCAGTTTGCCCGTTCGGCAGCCCGTTATTCTATTCCAACTATTACGGGGGCAGAGGTTCATGGCATGGTAGAGGGAGTGGAAATCCACATGCTTGCTTATGGGTTTTTTCCCGAACACCCCCAACTTCCCCAGGCATTTTCCCGGGGGAAGGCGGCTGAATCAATAATTGAGCATATTCATCAGGCAGGGGGAATTGTGGTTCTTGCCCATCCCTTTGCCTATGGCTGGAGTATTCATGATTTGGCGAGGGTGGTTAGCCAGCTGAAAGAGGCCGGCCTGGATGGTCTGGAAGTTTATTACGGCCCCTATACCCACGGGCAGCAAAAGGAGCTTGAGCTCCTGGCGGATAAACTGGGATTGCTCACCAGCGGCGGAAGTGACTATCACGGTTCCCGCCACTGGTCGGTTTCGAACCCTGGGGTAGACATGCCGGTTCATCGGTGGCGGGAGTTTCGCCAGGCTCTGGGTTCCCACAGCCGAATAGCACTTGTAGAAGAAGGTCCGAAAGATGAACACCCTGCCATTCCTTTTCAGTGGCAGAGGCTTGTGGGTGGAATTCTGTTACCCTCAATCCTGGTCATGATTGCCTTTTTGGTTCTGGTCTTCGGAATTCTCATACCCACCATGGAGGACCGGCTACTGGAACGGAAAAGGCAAATGGTTATTGAACTGAGCAATTCTGCCACAAGCATTCTTTTTGATTATAACCGGATGGTTCAGCAAGGACTCATGACCGAACCGGAAGCCCGAGTTGCCGCAGCGGAACGCATTCGAAGTCTTCGGTATGGTCCTCAAGGTAAGGATTATTTCTGGATAACCGACATGCATCCCATTATGGTTATGCATCCCTACCGGAGTGATTTGGAAGGGCAGGATTTGACCGATTTTGTTGATCCCGAGGGAGTGCGATTATTTGTCCAGTTTGTTGAAAGTGTAAGGGTTTTTTCTACTGCCTTTGTCCGATATGTCTGGCAATGGCAAGATGATCCGGATCGGATGCTTGCTAAAGAATCCTATGTCAGACGTTTTTCTCCCTGGGACTGGATTATTGGAACAGGAATATATTTGGATGATGTTCGGGCCGATATTGAACGGATTACCGGTACCATGGTGGATGTATCATTTATTGTTGTCCTTCTGGCGGTTTCCCTCTTGGCTCTGATTTTATACCAGAGCTACCTGGGTGAGAAAAAAAGGCGAATAGCCGAAGAAGCATTGCGCCAATCCCACGATCGATACAGGACGATGGTCGAGTCAGCTTCCGGTGGAGTGCTCTTGTTAACCCATGGTCATTGTAGTTATGCAAACGCTGCATTTCTCACTATGACCGGTTATTCCCCCGGTGAAATTGCCTTCCTGGACGTCTACGATTTAATCGATGATCAAAGCCTCTACGGTCAGGACCTTCTGGGAGAAATTACTGCTGGCACTGGAGCTTTAATTCCCCGGGAAATTTCCCTCAAGCAGAAAAACGGCAGAACCATGCCCGCTTTGCTTTCTGCAACCAAGGTTTACTTTTCCGGTCAGGAAGGACTGCTCCTTACCCTCCAGGATGTGTCTGCAAAAAGTCTTGGCATGGACAGCGGTGAAGTGGATCCTCAGGCCTATCAGCAGAAGCTGTACCAGCTCATTGAACTCTTATATTTATCCAGGGTAGATGTTCAGGAGCTTTCCCGGATCATTACTCGAATATCAGACTCTCTGTGCAGGTCGCTTATTCGGAAAGCTGTAAAGACCCTAGGGCCCCCTCCTTGTTCCTTCGCCTTTGTTGCTCTGGGGAGTCAGGCGAGGATGGAAAGGGTACTATACGGAGATCAGGACAATGCCTTGATTTACCAGGCACCTGAGCAGGGGCCGGAAGAGGAAATCGTAAAGGATTATTTCCTCCGTTTGGCCAAAATTGTATGCATTGATTTGAATGAAGGAGGATACAAATTCTGTCCGGGAGAAAAAATGGCTATGAACCCCCAGTGGAATATGAGCCTGGACCAATGGAAGAAGTATTTCAGCCATTGGATTCAGGCTCCTTCGGATGATGGGTTGGCAAACTGTAATGTCTTTTTTGACTGGCGCTGCTTATTCGGAGACGAGAAATTGGTGGAGGTTCTTGAAGATCACATTGCCGGTGAGTTGACAGAACATGCGGGCTTCTTTTCGTATATGGCTTACAATACCGTTGCCTTTACCCCAGTGGTAGAGAAGCATTCATCCTTGAACTGCAAGGAGGCCCTGTTACCCCTGATAAATTTTTCCCGGCTGTATTCCCTGAAACATGGCTTGCGGGTGGTCAATACCCTGGAGAGAACTCTGCTTTTGGAACAAAGGGGAGCTGTTCAGGGAGACACGGGGCAGGAACTCCGTTTTGCCTACGAGTTTCTTGTTGGACTGAGGTTCCAAAGTCAGATGAATCATATTGCCTCAGCCCGGGAACCGGACAACACCATTTCTGTTGAGTGGCTTTCCACCAAAGAGCGAAACGAACTTAAGAAAGCCTTCAGCCTCATACAGACCATTCAGAACAAGGTTCGTCTGGATTTCCGGCTGCCCGTCTAGGAGTCAGTAGCCTGGGATTTCATTCTGCTTGTTTCTTTCCCGTGACCAGGGACACCCCGATTATGACTAAAAAGCTCAAGGGAATCGATATGATTCCCGGCTGATTGATGGGCATTGGTGCTGTAGATGGATCAAAACCATAACGGCCCCACATATCCGGGCTCAAAAGAATCAGAGTTACCGATGATATAATCCCCGTAAGTATTGATGCGGTAATCCCCTGAGCAGTGGTTTTTTTCCAAAAAAGCATGAACACAAGGGCCGGTAAATTGGCTGAAGCTGCTACCGCAAAGGCCCACCCCACCAGGAACGAGACATTCATTCCCCGGAAGGCAATACCAAGCACAATGCCAATGAGTCCTACCACAACCGCCACAATACGTCCTGCCCTTACCTTTGCCCCATCGGAAAATTCTCTTCGGGCCAAATTCCCCATGAGATCGTGAGCAACAGCCCCGGAGGCAGCCATGATTAGTCCTGAGACCGTGGCCAAAACTGTGGTAAAAGCAATTCCCGATATGAGGGCGAACAAGAGTTCCCCAAAACTCCTGGCCAAAAGGGGAGCGCTCATATTGCTGGTTTCTGGATGGAGGGCACCGGCGATAATTGCCCCAACCCCCAGATACATGGTCAGAATATAAAACAGTCCAATGCCTCCTATGGCTACAATGGTGGATTTTCGAGCCGCCTCAGCACTGGGAACGGTGTAGTACCGTATGAGAATGTGGGGGAGGGCTGCGGTACCGAGAAACAGGGCCAGCATGAGGGAGATAAAGTTGAGCCTGTTCAAGAGGGTGGTAGCCGGTGGTTCGCCTGCCCTTGCCTCCAGGGGAAACATGAGACCTGGTCTCATGAATTGATACCCCGATAAGGGTAGTTCATAGTACAGGCTTACCCGATCTCCAGACCCAGAGGTAAATGAAACCGATTTAGGCTGCTGAATGATGGTTTGGTTGTCTGAAAGAATACTCAGGAGGCGAACTGGACCCAGAGCACCCGTGCGGGTTCCATACTCATCGGGGATGCGGGTTACCGAACCCATTTGCCGAAGTCGGTTCGCTGGAGACTCCGGTGCTCCATTTATGAAGCTCAATCCCTGGGGGGTCATGGTTCTCGATTGGGCTTCCACCAAATAGTCTTGGCCCGTTGAACTTCTTTCAAGCCGCCACCAGTCTTGAATACGAATTCCAGGGTTTCCTGCCTGTTCCTCCAGCATCCAGAGAGCTCCGGGACCGGGAGGAAGCTGGAAAAAAGGCGCGCGACCCTTAATTTGGGCAGAATACGTACCGGTTCCCGTGGAAACCGCAGGGATCACATGGGATATCCGATAGAAGACCGGGCCCTCTTCACCGGTGTACCGGTCGATGATCGGGAATCGCTCGGTTATTCTTGGTAAAACCAAATCATTGGTTTGGAAGGATTGGGTAGCCTCGTTAAACCCAATTCTGGCGAACCGGTAACTTTCCAGACCATCGGAACCTTCCTCCATGGTGCGTTGGTCCACGTCGATTCCCCGACCAAGGACCGCAATCGTGAGCACAGCTGCAAAGGTTAGCAGGAGTCCCCCATTGAAAAACTGTACATAGGTTGTGGAGGTCATGCCTCCTCCGGCTACGATGATAATGACAACGGTTCCCACTAATATAACTCCCCAATAATGGGGGATGCCGAACAGGGGTTCAACCAGCACACCCGCTCCGACCATTTGGGGAACGAGGTAGAACAGGGAAACCACAAGCACACTGAGCCCTGCAGAAAGCTGGATGCCCGGTTTACTGAAAGTCCGGTTCAGTGCATCGGAGAACGTAAAGGTTCCCCGTTTTTTCATGGGCTCGGCAATAATAAACAAGGCTACTATCCATCCAGCCAGGAAGCCGATGGAGTACAGAAAACCGTCGTACCCAAAGAAAGCGATGAGACCTGCAATGCCCAAAAAACTGGCTACTGACAGGTAGCCTCCTGCAAAGGCGATACCGTTTACACCCCAGTGAATTGAATTATTTGCGGCAAAGTAGCCCCCGACTCCCTTGGCTTTCCGGCTTGTCCAGGAAGAGACAAACAGCACAAGGCTGACAAACACGAGGAAAATAGCAATAGTCATGGATTGTCTCCCCTGCTTGGGAAAGCTTGTCCGTCGGCATCCTGTTGTTTTCCAGAATGTTCTACCGGCACCTTACATAAATAGTTGTATATGACTGCCAGGATTATAGCGAAGAGGATGAGACCCAGGCCGTAAGCAATTGCAAGATTTAAACCAAAAATTGCTCGAACCCCCATCCATTGGGGACGAAAAACACTTACCCCTACAAAACCGATATATACTACCGAGTAGAGTGTTGTCATCCGTACTCCCAGGGCCGATTTGCGCTGCTCATACCCCATGGTGTTTAATGAGTTTTTGTGTGCCATTCATGCCTCCTTGCTGGTACAGACACCTTGAAGGACTGAATGTGGAACCATGGTGCATATCGGCGGACTGGTGCCTGGATATGCTATTCATGATAATGCATGCTGTGTGATATATCAAACACTCAACAAGTTTTTTTAGTGATGATGCCCCTGCCTATCGGGGGGATTTCTAACCGGTACTGTCATGGTGATTTCTCCAGCCTGCTCAAATACCAGGGTCAGTTCAACCTCATCGCCATCGCTCAAGGGAGCTGATAATCCCATGAACATAATATGCAGGCCACCGGGTTTCAGTTCGGTGGTTGTTCCCGGGGCCAGGTCTATTCCAGCCACCTGGCGCATACGGGCAAGGCCCCCTTCCATGATATGGGTATGAAGTTCCACCATGGAGGAAATGGTTGTATGGACGTGGATCAGCCGATCCGGGGATGTACCGGAGTTAGTAATTTGGGCATATCCTGCGCTGGTTCCCCCTGCCTGGGGAGCCGGTCGAATCCAGGGGTCTTCGATGCGGAGGTTTTCCAGGGCATGGGATCGGTGGTCGTGGTTCTGCCGCCCCCCGGAGAACAGGGGGGAAGTCAGCAAAATGAGAAATCCAAGGGTACTTATGATGGTTAGGCCATGTTTTTTCATTACAGAGTTCCTTTTTCGGCGATATGCCGCTGGATTATTCCGGTTATGCGGGCCGGGTCGGTGTGGTGATCGAACTGGGCTACAAAGCTGCCGTCC
>SKVS01000402.1 GCA_007129335.1 Spirochaetaceae bacterium | reverse complement strand
AACTCTGCGGCCCCCGGGAGATAGGCCAGGGAAAAAACCAGCCTGTCATCGTTAGCTACAACCGCAGTTTCCTGGGTTTGAATATTTACCCTGATTAATGATGAATTCAAAGCACCTTCAGAAGATTTTGCAATTATTAAATAATCATTGTTAAAAACTATTGCATCCTGCAGACCAAGGGTAGAGTACTCAAGAATTCGCCTATAATCCAAGCTGGAAATTACTTCAAGAGTGTCATCGGGGTAGAACAAGAGTATGTAATCCCCCTGTTTTGAAATTCTCCTAATAGGCCTGCTTTTTACATCGGTAACACCCCGAACCACCGGACTTCCTCCCTGGGAGAAATCCGCAATCCATAAACGGCTTGGCCCTGTGCTGTTCCATAGGAGAATTTCATATTCTCCTAAACTACCTATACCCGGAGTTCCCTGAAAAGGTAAGGGGAGGGTTGCATATTGCAAGAGGTGCACATTATTCGATCCGCTAAGCCTTTGAAAAGCATCCTGTTCTGCGAAATATGCAATACCCAGGGGAGACGCTGTAACGACATAGCTGCCAGCCCTGACTGCCTGACCCATGGATTGTATTGTTTGTACCCGTGATGGCAGAGCTGACTGGGATAAAGGCCGGTGAAGCTGAACAGAACCGTCGGTACGGGTAGCTGCAAAACCGTTGTTCCCAAGGCTGGCAAACAGACCACTTACTCCATCCAGTCGCACAACCGAACCGGTTCCCATGGATGGTAATTGTAGACCGGTTATGTCTAACCATTGGAGACTGTAACGACCATCGGAAAAATGGATCATAGCTACCGTTGAATCGTTGAGCAAATGAATTGAGTGAAGGTTGTTGTAAGTACGCTGCTGCAATTGAGCTCCGCTGACTACATCGATAAGAAAAACGGTATTACCCTGCCTTGCAAGGGCAATGCGGTTATTGGATTGCAGCTGGAGAGACTCCAAACCGGGCACGGTATTTACCCGGGCTAACTCTTCAGTCGTACTGACCCGATGGTAGGTTATCAGACCTCTGGATGATTGATACCCCATAAACGTAGTTGCAGTAGAGGATAGTACTCCAAAGTTTACAATACCAAAGCCCTGGGCCAATCCATTTTGTAATCGTCCATTCACACTGGAAAAAAGCCGGACACTGTCGAATTGCGCGAATGTCATAGCAATAAGGTTTCCATTAGGAGAATAATCGATACTCAGGGGAAGGCTGTCGACAGAAACATCAAACAGGCGGTTTCCCGTAGAAATGGAATATCCCCTGAAACGAAAGGCTCCTCCCGAACTGGGAGACAGGTAACTAAAACTTGTGCCCTGGGGATGCACAATGAGGCGGGTAATATTTTGATCGGGGATAATTATTCGTCTGGTCAGATTTCCGGTAACAGAATCCCAAACGAGTACGGTACCGTCGGTTGAAGCTGTAACAAGGGTTGTGGAATTTCTTGAGGCTGCAATATGACGAATAGGGCTGCTATGACCTGTACGAGCATCGAGAAAACTGGATGTTTGGGAATAAAGCTGGAAAGACAGAAACAAAAAGAAAAAAGTCGAAAGAAAAATCCAAAGTATTCTTCGGGAGATCATAAGCACATCCTTGGTCAGGTAAAAATAAACAGCAGATCGCTGAAAAGAGCAAAAAACAGTAAGCCAACAACGATTACCGCACCAAAGGTTTGAAAAACCGTAATTGCCTTGGGAGTAAGGCGTTTCTTACTGATGAATTCGTAACTATACATAAGAGTCTGTCCTCCATCGAGAACAGGTATGGGAAGCATATTACCAAATGCAAGGGCTATGCTGATTATGCTCAGAAAATGAAATATGAGTCTAAATCCCGTCCCTATACCCTGGGTAAACCCCAGGGTCGCAGCTTCCCCAACCATAACGCTGATGCGAACCGGTCCACTGACAGCCCGAGTAGGATTGAGACCGGAAAAGAGCATTCCCAAACTCCTGAGGGTAAGCTGTAATGTTTGTCCTACTTCTTGAAAACCTCTACCGATAGATCCGAAAAAGTTGTAGCCAGGTGTTCGGTATACCTGACCCTGAAAACCCAGGGGCAGTACTGGACGTAATTGGTCATCGAAGTCTGGGGTAACAGTAATCTGCAAATTCTCGTTTCCCCGACGAATGCCCAGAACAATTGCCTGGTTTGTTTGTTCAATCACCTGAAAAAGATCAATGGTGTAGTCAATCTCTTGTCCCTGAATAGAGGTTATGAGGTCACCAGGAAGGATACCCTGTTCAATTAGGGAAGGGCCTGCCTGAGCAATAAGAGGCCGGATGGCAGGGTAAACCCCAATAAGACCTATTCCCCGGTCATTATCCAGGCGGGGTGTTAAGGTAGTTGTGAATTCGGTTCCTCCCCGAAGATAAACAGTCTCCAGGGGAATTCTAGGATTCGTTGCTATTTTTTGTTGTAAATCGGAGAAATGTTGGATTTGCTGGTTTCCAAGGCGAAGAATAACATCTCCATCCTGCAAACCCGCTTCCCGTGCTGGCGTTGTGCCTTCGGCAAGAAGAATTTGTGCTGGGTGAGAGGTATATTCGTAACCGATTCCGTAAATGACGCTGAATACCAAGATGGCAAATACAATATTGATTGCCGGGCCCGCAAGAGCAACCAGAACACGTTTTAAGGGGTGGGCTGAGAAAAAGGAGCCTTTTTCATAGGGAAATTCCTTCAAGCCCTTGTTTAAGGCCTCCCGGAACTGAGCTTCACCCTTCATGAGGACAAAACCGCCAAGAGGAAAGGCTGCTATCTGATAGGCTACACCATCCTTGCCCATATGTTTCCAAACAGCTTTGCCCCAGCCGATGGAAAAGGTTTCAACCTGTATGCCCAGAGATCGGGCAGCAAAAAAATGTCCGGCCTCGTGAATGAGTACGAGAAAACCAAGACCCAATAGTCCAGCAAAAAACTGAAATAACACCATAGTAATCCTTAACTTTGAAACAACAGGAAGGCAAAAAAGAAAATGGGAGCTGCGAAAATAGCGGAATCCAGACTATCCATAATGCCACCCCTTCCGGGTATGAGATTTCCAGAATCCTTTACCCCGGCACTTCTTTTAAAGCCTGACTCGAGTAAATCTCCAGCAACCCCGAGTGCTCCGGTGACAAGTCCAAGGAGCATTGCACTGAGCGGCCCCAAGGGGAAAAGCTGGGGAAATATCACACTACCAATACCCATAAAGACCACAGAAGTTACAAGCCCAAAAATTAAACCAATGGTTGTTTTCTTGGGACTCAGAGGGAAGGGATGATTGCTGTATTTTCCAAAAAGTTTCCCACCCACATATGCCAGGGAATCATTGAGAAAAATAGTTAAAAAGAACAGGAGAATAATGAGCTTACTATGATCCAGCAGGGTAAACAGAATAAAGTGCCCAATGAATGCTCCAGGATAGATGGTAAGGGTAAGGGCAACCCCTGCCTTGGCATAAAAACTGACCTTTTTATCTTCCTCAGGGAATACGGACAACACATAGGTCAAAACCACTGTCAGGGTAATCATTATGCCGGCATAGAATACCATAATGTCCCAGCCGAGCAGAATGACTAAAAATCCCAAAAAAGCAGGCACAGCCCCTAGAATTGCTGCCCCAAAACGAGTTCTCCAACGATGAATTCTCATGCCAAATAATTTCCCCGTCTCCATACTGGCTCCGATACCTGCACAAATGGCGAAAATATTCATTACAAAGAGTTGGGGGGTAGGATCAAACCAGACCATAATAATGAGAATGGGTATTGCCGTAAAAAAAAGAAGAAGCCTTTTGGCCGTATTGGGTTTCATGGTTAGTTTCCTCCGAATCGTCTTGTGCGGTTCTGAAAATTCTTTATGGCATGGTAAAAGGTATGCTCATCCCAATCGGGCCAGAGTTTATTTTCAAATATGATTTCAGCGTAGGAACATTGCCATAGCAAAAAATTGCTCAGACGATGTTCTCCTCCGCTTCGGATAACAAGATCCACATCGGGTAATTCAGGATGATCAAGATAGGGTGCGAGTCCTTCCCGGAGAATTATGTCTCGGGTTTCCTGAATTAAATCATCGCTGCAGGAGTGGGGTTGTTTTAATTGTTGCTGTACTTTTTCAAGAATCTTAACCACTGACCTGCTCAATTCATCCCTGCCGCCGTAGTTTATTGCCAGGTTAACCGTAAGACCCTGATGATCTTTCGTATCTTCCATGACATTGTGAATTTCCTGAAGAATACCATCAGGGAGCCCCTGGGGATTTCCACTGTGTATAACCCGGATTTGGTTTTCCCGGTAGAAATCGAACTCTTTACGCAGGTTCGTTTTTATTAAACCCATGAGAAAGTTGACTTCTTCTTGAGCGCGTTGCCAGTTTTCGGTTGAGAAAGTATACAAAGAGAGGTAGGGAATGCCGATATCTCTGGCTGCCTTGACAACCCGCTTTGCGGCATACAGCCCCTCTTTATGGCCAGCGGTACGGTTCATGCCCCGTTTTTGAGCCCACCTACCGTTTCCATCCATAATGATTCCTACATGACGAGGCAATTTTTGGGGGTCGAGGTGGTGGTTCATACGGGGAAGAACCGATTTCATATTGAACACGGATTAGACTTCCATTATTTCTGTTTCTTTTTTATCCAGGAGCGAATTGATTTGTTCGACATATTTATCGGTGAGCTTCTGAACCTCATCGGTACCCCGCTTTTCTTCATCTTCACTGATGTCACCGTTTTTCGTCAGTTTTTTCAATTCATCATTGCCATCCCGGCGAATATTCCGAATAGCTACACGGCTCTGCTCGGCAATGTTTTTTGCGGTTTTCACCAGATCCTTACGTCGTTCTTCGGTTAACGGGGGAATATTAATCCGGATTACCTTACCATCATTGGAAGGATTCAAGGATAATTCGGATTTTTGAATGGCTTTTTCAATTTCCCCAATGGTGCCCTTGTCCCAAGGCTGAATAACAATGAGCCGTGCTTCAGGTACGCTTATATTGGCAACCTGGTTTAGGGGAGTAGGATTTCCGTAGTAATCAACCTTGATTCGGTCAAACAACGAAGCGCTTGCCCGGCCGGTTCTTAATCCATTAAATTCTTCTTCCAAATTCTGAAGGGATTTCTTCATTCGTTGCTCTGCCGAAGTGAGTACTTCTTTCATAGTTTCTCCTTTGCATGTTGCTGAATGCAGTTTCTTGTTCAACTGTACTATCGAATTTCGGTAATATCAATTGAGTCTAAAACAATCCTATGAAACAAGGCCCCGGAAATTTTTTCCGGGGCGATGCACCGTAAACAGCAGGGTGAATTAGAGTTCTTCACCGGCTCGATAGACCCGGTAATCAACTAACTCTACCTTGCCACCGATCTCTTTACTCAGATCTTCGGCAACCTTTGTAACCGAACGTTTTTCATCCTTTACGAAGGGTTGATCACTAAAGCAGATTTCCTTCAGGTGTTTGGCAATTTTACCCTTAATTATCCCCTGAATGACATTTTCCGGCTTATCCATATTGGCCGCTTGAGCCTTGAAAATGGACTCCTGCTCAGCAAGATACTGGGCGGGCACAGCCTTTTCATTCAAATATGCAGGATTGAAAGCCGCAGCATGAAGACTCAGGTCTTTTGCATATTCAAGAACTTTTTCGTTAGTTTTCAGTTCAGGTGAACTGAGTTTCAACTTGACAATTACCCCAACCTTGCCAGCTTCTCCATGAATGTAATCCACAGCAAGTTCATCATCTGCAAGGGGGAGAACTTCGAGCCTTCTGAGCTGCATGTTCTCTTTAATTGTTGTAGCAAGGTCGGTAACAACACCCAGGAGTTCAGGATCATCGGCACCCTTTCCAAGCTCAACTGCATCGGTAACAAGTTTCTTCCCTTTCGCGGCAAAATCTTCATTCCGGGCAACAAAGTCTGTTTCACAGGAAATTTCCAGTATACCCGCAGCCTTTGCACCTACATAGGTAAACGCCCGGCCTTCCTCTGCCACCCTGCTAGCCCTCTTAGCTACAGCTGCAAGACCCATTTCTTTGAGAATTCTTTCGGCTGCTGCAAAATCACCATCGGCTTTTGTTAAGGCGTTTTTACATTCCAAAATACCCGCACCGGTTTTTTCCCGGAGCTTTTTCACATCTGCTGCATTAATTGCTGCCATATAATTCTCCTTAGTCCTCTTCGTAGAGCTTATCTTCGTCGATACCCGCTTCTTCTACCACCTCATCCACAACGTCTGCTTTCGGTGCAGGCTTTACTTCTTCAGTGGGAGTATAGGTTGCAAAGTCTTCTTCGTTTACAATGTCATCGTCTTCATCTACATCCGAAGCAGTGGGAGGCATTTCATCTTCCCGACCTTCAGCGGTGTATTCTCCTTCGTAATCTTCGTCCGAGAGACTATCGATAACCTGCAGACCTGCTTCATTGTCAGCTTCGACTACAGCGTTTGCAATTATTTGGGTAAACAGGGTTATTGCACGAATCGCATCGTCGTTCCCGGGAATGGGGAAGTCAATGCCTTCGGGGTTACAGTTGGTATCCACAACTGCCACAATAGGTATTCCCATACGGCGGGCTTCTGCAACTGCAATAGCTTCTTTCCGGGTATCGATAATGAATACAATACCAGGAACCTCTTTCATTTCTTTAATTCCACCGAGGTTTTTTTCGAGCTTTGAACGTTCTTTGTTAATTTTTGCAATTTCTTTTTTGGTGAGGCTTTCAAACGTACCATCCACTTCCATCTTGTCCAGCTTTTTCAGCCGTTGGAGACTCTTGGTTATGGTAGAAAAGTTGGTTAGCATACCGCCGAGCCAACGATTGTTAATGTAATACATCCCGCATCGTTCGGCTTCTGAGGCAATTGCTTGTTGCGCCTGTTTTTTGGTTCCAATAAAAAGTACACTTTTACCGGAGAGTACCGTCTGACGTACCGCTTCGTATGCATCTTTAATACATACAATGGTTTTTTGCAGGTCAATAATGTGAATACCGTTCCGCTCCTGAAAAATAAACTTTTTCATGCGGGGGTCCCATCTCTTGGTCTGGTGACCGAAGTGAACTCCTGATTCCAGGAGATTCTTCATCGTTACTACAGCCAATTGTTCCTCCTCGCTGTTTTTCTCATTCCCAAAGAGAACCTTGCCACAGGTTAGCCGCAAAAGAAAACCCAAAGTATTCCAGCCAGTAGGGAGGAATTTTCTATTCCGGTTTGTGACTCATTGTTCAATTTTGGAAGGATTAACAGCATCCTTCGCTTTTTCTCGATTTTCTATATAGTGAGGAAATTTCAAAATTATTCGAAATTTCCTTGCGCAATGTACGGGATATTTTTAACTTGTTTTATGGATACAAGTTAAAAATACTTGTTGTGCGCGAGATTTCTTTCAAAAAGAATTTTGAAAGAAACTCTGGTTACATCATATAGAAAACGGAAGATTGATTCTCGATTTATTCAAGAAGTAGAACCCTTGCTTTATCGAGTTTGCTCTGGTTTACAACCAGAATTTATGCCCACTGAGAATGCCATAGATTTCCGCTAATGGCAAGCCTATTACGTTGGTAGAACTGCCGGAAATGGATTGAACCAGGGCTGCTCCAGCTCCTTGAATGCGGTAACCTCCTGCTGCACCTTCCCATTCCAGGGTTTTTCCGTACCAACGAATCTGTTCGTCTGTCAGCGGAGAAAATAGTACATCGGTTGTGACAGAGAACAGAAATTGCTGTTTTTCTGGAGAAACCAGGCAAACCCCCGTTGCTACCTGATGGGTATTGCCGGATAACAGGGAAAGAAAGTCTTTGGCTTGCTGAAGATCTCTGGGTTTCCCAAGGGCTTGCCCTTCCAGAAAAACCAGGGTATCGGCAGTGAGAACCCAGGGAGAATCATGGAAAACAGGTAAAGAGGGGGAACACTGTCGGAATTTGTCTAGAGCCAGTTGTTCAACCAGTTCATTCATTTCAAGCCCTGGTTCCCCATGCTCGAGATAATCGGTTCGGTGAATTTTTATAACAATCCCTAAACTTTCCAACAAATGCTTCCGTTGGGGTGAGCCCGAGGCCAGAATGAAAGGTGCTCTTTGGGTATTTTTCCAGCTCGTATCCATGGCGTTCCTCATGCAATTTTTAGAAACAAAATCCAGGCAGACGCCCCTCCGAGCAGGGTGCCAGGATTTATCCGTAACCAAAAAGAAATAACATAAAGATCGAATCCAATTGGCCCAATAGTCAGATTGAGGGGGATTCCCACATTATGAAAAAGAATTTCAACTATGGACCAGACAAGTGTACCCCCAATCATTCCAATGAAAATCATTCGAGATAGCCAGGGACGGGTTTTAGCAGTAAGTTTCATAGGCTTATTTTTCCTTTCTCCCAATGGTATGTCAATCCGTTCTCATGAAATGAGAATTGCTGGTGGTATTGACCTGGGCCTTGGTGATGGGATACAGTTGGTTTACAAGATTCCGTAGCTCAGCTGGATAGAGCGTTGGCCTCCGGAGCCAAAGGTCGTGGGTTCGAATCCCGCCGGGATCGTTTTTTCATTTGTCGACTATTAGTCTATTCGGGCAATTTCAAATAATTTTGTAATTGCCTTAGTCGATGCAGAAATAAACTTCCAAAGGGTTATTCCCCTGAGGGCAGGCAAATATCATAAATCCCTTAAACTCCCCAGGAAAAGTGCCACCCCATATCATCAAGCTTTGGGGACATACAGGCCCTTACAACGATTATTCCCGTTATATTAAGAGGCTTT